>DATEIF010000563.1:0-18375 GCA_035279205.1 Vineibacter sp. | reverse complement strand
GACGGCCGTGACAGCGTTGTGGCTGACGGCGGCCTGCCCGGCCGGCTGCTGCGCCACGGTCGCGCCGCCTGAGCACGCGCATCGAACGCTGATTGCCTGTATGATCGACCCATGCGGTCGATCGTGCGGGCCTGCCGCGTCGGGATCTGGTTGACGCTTGTGATCGTCACGGCGACGTCGGGTGCGCGCGCCGAGATTCCGTTGCCGGCCGATATCATTACTGCCCCAACACCGATCACGAGCAGCGCCGAAAGCGCGTTTCTCGGCGTTTGGGCGCACGATGCGTGGAGCGAGTCGCGACCGGCGGCGCTCGTGATCCAGTCCGGCGCGGCGGCAGGCATGCTGCGCGTGACGCACGCCTACGATCATGACCGCTGGCGTCCCTTCCCTGCCGGCTTCCATGACAGCCCGGGTCGGCTCGTCGACGGCGAACTGGTCACGGCGCTGTCGCCGACCGTCACGGCGCGCTATCGCTTGCTTCCCGACGGCCGCCTGTTCGGTCGCCTCGAGCGCCGCGGAACGTGGCACGACGTGCGCTATGTCATCTTCGAGCGCCTGCCGATGCCGCCGCGGCGCGCCGCGCTGACGGATACCGACGCACGGCCCTGGCGCATGGTCGATATCCCGATGACGGATCCCGATACCGGGCGTCCCATCGTGCTCAAGGCGACCTATTATCCAGCATCCGGGCCCGGTCCGGCGCCAGTGCTGGTGATGGGCCATGGCGACGTCACCGTGGGATACGAGTATCTGGTGCAGCGCCATGGCGAGCTGGCGCGCCTGTTCGTCAGCCGCGGCTGGGCGGTGGTGGAGATGATGCGGCGCGGTACCGGGGGTTCCGGCGGGACGCTGCTGCCGGAATTCCGCCGCGACGGCCCCATCACGGCGGCGTACGGCGATCGGCGCATCGCGGCCGACATCGCCGACGTCGATGCCGTGCTCGCGGCCGTGCGCACCTGGCCGGGCATCGATGCCAACCGCATCCTGCTGGGCGGGCAGTCGCGCGGCGGCCTAGTGGCGATCGAGTATCTGGCGGCACGCCCCGATGCGGCGCTGGGCGCCATCAACTTCGCCGGCGGCGGCTGGTGCGAGCGCGACGAGCAGGCCATCCTGCAGGGCCGCTACACGCTCGACCGCTTCGCACGCGCGGGCGCATCGATTCGCAAGCCGACCCTGTGGCTGTACGGCGACAACGACCGCTGCTTCAGCGCGCCCTTCATCCGTCGCTGGTTCGACGCCTATCGCAGCGCCGGCGGTACCGGCGACCTGCTGATCGTTTCCGGTGTTCCCGGCGATGGCCACAGCCTGGTGGCGCACGCCGACTTCTGGGAACGCCGCATACTCGACATGCTGCAGCGCCTGGTGCCCTGAGCGCGACAAGACCCGCGCTGCCGTCTATTGTCGATGCCATCCCACAGCAGAGGAAACGCCATGATCCACGTTCTTGCCATCATCACCGCCAAGCCCGGCATGCGCGACGCGATCCTCAAGGAGTTCCGCGCCAACGTGCCCAACGTGCACGCCGAAAAAGGCTGCATCGAATACGGGCCGGCGACGGACGCCGACGGTTTCGCGGCCGGCACCAAGCTGGGGCCCGACACGTTCGTGGTGATCGAGAAGTGGGAGACCATGGACGCGCTGAAGGCGCACGCGGCAGCACCGCACATGGCCGCTTACGCCGGCAAGACGCGCGACATGATCGCCAGCCGCACCATCCACGTGCTGTCACCGGCGTAGGCTGAGGAGTGGACACATCGCTTGGTGGCGCGCTCGCTGTCATCCTGAGCGAAGCGAAGGATCTTTTGGACCGTCGCTTCGCACGGGCACCGCACACGAAGCACAGCACGCCATCAGCCATCCCGTGCGATAGGACGGCTCAAAAGATCCTTCGCTTCGCTCAGGATGACAGCAGCAAGATGCGTCAACGCCATACCAGCGTAAGAACGAGCGATTGCCAGTACGCAAAGCGACAGTCTAACATCGCAGCACAGGAGCGGCGGACAACGCCGCCCATTCTTTGTCGGGAGGACGTCATGACGAAACCGTGGAAGCTCACGGCGGGCGCCGTTGCGCTGGTGCTGGCCACCCTGACGGGTGCCAGCGCGCAAACTGTCGATGGCCCTAAGGTCAACTGGAAGCTGGCGACGTGGGGCAAGCCGCGCGCCGTGACGGCCGGCATCGAGACGCTGGCCAAGCACGTCAAGGAGCGCACCGGCGGCAAGTTCGCGATTGCCATCGGCTATGAAAGCTTCGGCGGCCCTAAGGAGCTGCTCGACATCCTGTCGGTCGGCGGCCTGGATATGACGATGATCTGCTCGTCGTACCATCCCGACAAGCAGCCGGCCTATACCGGACTCGACCTGCCCTTCCTGCCGCTGCCCGACTTCGAGACCCAGTGGAAGGTGCACGACGCCTACCACAAGCATCCCTACATCCAGCAGGAAATGGGCAAGTGGAACGCACTGTTCTACGTCTCGAGCCTGCTGCCGCAGTACGAGTTCGTGGGCCGCGGCAAGCCGCCCAAGACGCTGGCCGATTTCAAGGGCATGCGGGTGCGCGCCATCGGCGGCATCGGCGATGCCATGCGCAATCTCGGTGCCGTGCCGACCTCGGTCGACGCCACCGAGGTCTATACATCGCTGGAGCGCGGTACGGTCGATGCGGTGTCGTTCCCCAGCACCTACGCGCACGGCTCGTACAAGACCTACGAGATCAGCAAGTGGTTCACGACCAACCTGGCGCCCGGCACGCAGGCCTGTCCGATCCTGATCAACAAGGACGCCTGGGCCAAGCTGCCGGATGCATACAAAAAACTGTTCGACGAAGCGCGGACGCCGATCAAGGACAGCCTGATCAAGGCCTACGGTGAGGCGGACGCCAAGTTCGTACCGCTGTTCAAGAAGAGCGGGCTCGAGTTCATCACCTACAGCGACAAGGATCTCGAGACCTTCCGGCAGGTCGGCGGCAAGCCGGTGTGGGAGAAGTGGGTGAAGGAAATGTCGGCCAAGGGCATTCCAGCCCAGGAGCTGCTCGATCTCATTCTGAAGTCGGCAACCGACGCTGCCAAGAAGAGCTGATTTTCCGCGCATGCACTGTCATGTCGAGCGCAGCGAGACATCTAGGGTCAGCCTAGATCCCTCGCTACGCTCGGGATGACAGTTCCCTCGCGCACCCATCCACACACCAGGAGATCCCGTGGCCGCCGCTCATGGCAATGCGTCCCCCGTCGGCCGGCCGCCGGCCGATGCGCCGCTGATCGCGCGGCTGGACTACTGGTACGGCCGGCTGGAAGAAGCGCTGAACCTGCTCGCCGCGCTCTCGATCTTCGTGCTGATGATGGTGGGCATGATCCAGATCCTGGGCCGCACGATCTTCGACTTCCCGATCGAAGGCTACATCGACTGGATCGAGTTCTTCGCCATCCTCTACGCTGTCGCCGGCATCTCCTACTGCCAGAGCCAGGGTGGCCACATCCGCATGGAGATCGTGCTGGGCACCATGCGCGGTCGGCGGCTGTGGTTCTTCGAGGCGCTCGCTGTCGTGATCGGGCTCGTGGTCGTCGGCCTGCTGGTCTACAGCACCTGGCAGAACTTCGAGCGCGCCTGGCGCATCGGCGACTCGAGCATGGATATCAAGCTGCCGCTGTGGCCCTCGAAGCTGGTCGTGCCGGTGGCACTGGCCACGCTGTGGTTGCGCTTGCTGCTGCAACTGGTGGGCTATCTGCGCCTGTTCCTGGATCCGACACGTACGCCGCTGGCGGTTCCCGTCGCGCAGACCATGGCCGAAGCGGCGCGCAAGGAGATCGACGACGCCATGCGGGCGCTCGAGATCGAACAGCGGCAACGGACCCGAGGCTGACATGGAACCGCTGACGATCGGCATCATTGGCGCCGCCTGTCTCGTCGGGCTGGCCGTGCTGGGCGTGCGCATCGCATTCGCCGCGGCGCTGGTCGGCACCATCGGGCTGATGGTGATGCTGCCCAACCCCATTGCCGGCCTGATGACCGCCGGCACGGTGCCTTACGACAAGTCGGTCAAGTACACGCTCTCGGTCCTGCCGATGTTCATCCTCATCGGCTACCTCGCCTACTACGCGCGCATGACCGAGACCAGCTTCGAGGCGGCCCGGCGTTGGTTCGGCTGGCTGCCCGGCGGCCTGGCGATCGGCACCATCTTCGCCGTGGCGGCGTTCTCGGCCGTGTCGGGCGCCAGCACGGCGGCGGCCGCCGTGTTCTCGCGCGTCGCCATCCCCGAGATGCTGAAGGCAAAATACGACCGCCGCCTGGCGGCCGGCGTGGTGGCGGCGGGCTCGACGCTCGACTCGCTGATCCCGCCGTCGGCGCTGCTGGTGATCTACGGCATCCTGGTCGAGGTCTCGATCGGCAAGCTGCTGGTCGCCGGCTTCGTGCCGGGCTTCATCTCGGCCCTGGTCTATTCGGCGATCGTGCTAATCCGCTGCTCGCGCAACCCCGACATCGGCCCGCGCATCACCGGCTACAGCTGGTCGCAGCGCTTCGAATCGCTGCCCGGAACGGCGCCGATCTGGATCGTGATCGGGCTGATCTTCACCAGCATGCTGTGGGGCTGGGCGACGCCGACCGAGGCCGGCGCGCTGGGTGCCTTTTCGGTGTTCTGCTTCGCCCTGTGGTACGGCATGAAATGGGACGATCTGAAAGGCGCCCTGCTCGATTCGGCCAAGCTGACGGTGATGATCTTCACCATCATCTGGGGCGTGCTGATTTTCGTGCGCTTCCTGGGTTTCGCGCGCCTGCCCGATGCCTTCGCGAGCTGGGTGGTAGACCTCGCCCTGCCGCCGGTGATGATCATCGTCGCCATCTACGTCGTCTACTTCATCCTCGGCATGTTCATGGATGCCATCGGCATGATGCTGCTGACATTGCCGGTGTTCTATCCGGTGGTGATGGCACTGGGCTACGATCCGATCTGGTTCGGCATCATGGTGGTGAAGCTGTGCGGCATCGGGCTTCTGACGCCGCCGGTGGGCCTGGCCTGCTATGTCGTCAACGGCGTGCGTCCCGATATCCCGCTGGGCGACGTGTTCCGCGGCATCTGGCCGTTCGTGCTCGCGGACATTTTGACCGTCGCCCTGCTGACGGCTTACCCTCAGCTGGTGACTTTCATCGTTGCCGATTGAGGAGTGTCATGTCCGACATTGTCGAGTTGACTCTGGCCGAGCTGTCTGCCGGCCTGGCCGCCAAACAATTCTCCAGCCGCCAGATCGTCGATGCGTTCCTGGCCCGCATCGACAAGGGCGACGCGAAGCTGCACAGCTTCGTCGAGGTCTATCGCAACGAGGCGCGCGCGCTGGCCGACGCCGCCGATCAGGTGCGCGCCACCGGCTTGCCCGTGGGGCCCTTGCATGGCCTGCCGATCGCGCTGAAGGATCTGTGCGACGTCGCCGGCCGCATCGGTACCGGCGGTTCCAAGGCATGGGAGAAACGGGTCGCCACCGAGACGTCGGCGACCGCCGAGCGCCTGCTGGCGGCCGGCATGATCCCGCTGGGCAAATTGCACATGGTCGAGTGGGCCTATGGCGGCTGGGGCACCAATCCGCTGATGGGCGCGCCGTGGAACCCGTGGGACCTCAAGACTCACCGCGCACCGGGCGGCTCGTCGAGCGGCACTGGGGTGGCGGTCGCCGCACGGCTGGTGCCTGCCGGCATCGGCAGCGACACCGGCGGCTCGGTGCGCATTCCCAGCGCCTTCAACGGCCTGGTCGGTCTGAAGGTCACGTTCGGCCGCATCAGCCTGCACGGCACCCTACTGCTGAGCTGGACCCTGGATTCGATCGGACCGATGGCGCGCAGCGTCGAGGATTGCGCCCTGCTGCTCAATGCGCTCGCCGGCCCCGACCCGCGCGATCCCGTGACCCTGACGCAGCCGCTGGAAGACTTCACGGCCGCCGTGCGCGGCGCGTCCGACGTGCGGGGCATGCGCATCGCGCTGCCAGATCCGTCCGCTCTCACCGACACGCACGCCGACGTCAAGGCCGCCTGGCAGCAGGCCGCGAAGACATTCGAGGGCCTCGGTGCCCAGGTCGAGACGGTGCGCCTGCCGGAGTGGTTCTTCAACGTCATGTCGAGCACCACGGCGATCACCGGTTCGGAGGCCTTCAGCCTGCACAAGGCGTACATCGACGACATGAAGCTGCCGATCGGACCGGCGGTGCGCGCGCGCGTGCAGAACGGTCGCACGATCGCGCCCGGCGCCTATGCCGCCGAGCTGCGGCTGATGGCCCAGCGGCGACGCGAGTTCGTCGAGCAGTTCCGCTATCACGATGCGCTGCTGCTGCCGACGGTGCCGATCCCGGCGGCGCCCCTGGCCGAGATCGACGAGATGGCGCCGATCCCGCCGTTCTACACGCGCGTGGGCAATTATCTCGGGCTGTGCGGCGTTGCCATGCCGGCCGGCCTGTCGGGCGGGCTGCCGGTCTCGGTCCAGATCCTCGGCAAGCCCTATGCCGAGGCCGCCGTGCTCAAGCTGGGCAAGGCGTTCCAGGACGCCACCGGCTTCCACAAGGCCAGGCCCAACCTGGAGGCCATCGGTCTGTAGTCCGGCGGGTCCGGAAGAGCCTTCATGGTGAGCCTGTCGAACCATGAAGGCGCCGCACGATCGTTGGTGCGAAGGGCTTCATGGTTCGACAAGCTTACCATGAAGCTTTTCTACACTGCGCTGTCGCGCCCAACCCAGATCGCGACAATCAGCAGCGCCGTTGCCAGCAGCGGCGCGATCGTGCGCACGTGGTTCCAGAAGGTCCACGTCACGACATAGTCGGCCCATAGGCGGGCGCCCTCGGCGCTCGCCGGGTCGACGGCCGCGAGCGCGTTGTTGCGCGGGACGTTGAACGCCATGGTCACGCCGAGCGCGCCGACGACGTAGAGCACGGCGGCGATGATCACATAGACGCTGCCCGGCTTGTGCCAGTTCACCAGCGCGATCACGAGAAGCACCGCGCATACGACGGCGGTGCCGAAGAAGACACTGCCGAACCACGGATTGATCACCACGACGTTGATCGAGTTCATGGCCGTGATGCCCTGCGCCGGCGCCAGCCGTGCCAGCGCGCCCATCACGAAGGTCGAGAACGCGAAGAAGATCCCCGCGACCAGCCCGCAGCCCAGCGCCGTCACGAGTGTCAAACCGAACATCAGGCCACTGCCGATCATGACAGCACCACGCTGCGGTCAGCGTGCAGGGGGTCACGCATCAGCTCGTCCAACGGCACCCCGACGCCATAGGTGGCGACGCGCCGACCGGGCGCGATGCGCAGCAGGCAGCTGCCCGGTATGTCCAGCGCGCCGTGGCCGGTGATTGCGTCCAGCTTCCCCGTTTGCAGCAGCGCCACCATGCGCGGATCGTGCAGCGCACAGACCTCGGCCGTGCCTTGGAACTGCACGCAGAGCGGCGGCAGCCCGTGCTGCTGCCACACCGGAATGCACACGGCCACCCGCGGATTCTGGGCAATGTTGCGCGCCTTGATGCTGGCGTCCGACGCGCTGACATAGAGGATGCCGTCGACCGCGGCATAGAGAACGCCCACAACATGCGGCCTGTTCGCCGCCGACGATGTCGCCAGGGTGCAAAAGCTGTTGTCCGCGATCGCCGCCTGCACCGCCTGGCGAAGCTGCTCCGTATCCGACATGGCCCTCTCCGGTGTCCGATCTTGAATGGCTGTGCTATTATGCAGTTTACCTGCCCAATATAGGCAGGTAACCTGCACATGTCAAGGATACCGATGACCCAACAGCAGCGGATCGTAACGTTGATTTCCCTGCTCCGGCGGACCTCGCAGCTGATGGTCGACGAGATCACCGATCGTCTGGCGGCGGCCGGCTTCGCCGATCTGCCGCCGGCCTACCACCCGATCTTCGAGAACATCGATCGGGCGGGCACGCGTCTGACCGTGCTGGCAGCGCGCGCCCGCCTCACCCACCAGTCGATGGGCGAGGTCGTGGCCGAGCTCGAGCGGCGCGGTTATGTCGAGCGTGTGCCCGATCCCTCCGACGGCCGCGCCCGCCTGGTGCGCCTGACGCCATCGGGGCGGCAGGTCGTCAAAACGGCTGTGCGCGAGATCGCCGCCATCGAAGACAAGTGGCTGCGGCGCTGGCGCAAGGCCGGCCTCAAGGGCGACCTGCGCTCGCCGCTCGAAGCGGCGTTGCTGGAGGAAGAGACTTAGGGTTCGATCGCGCTGTCATCCCGAGCGGAGCGAGGGATCTCCTGGAAATGAGGTCTCCTTTCGCGGGAGATCCCTCGCTACGCTCGGGATGACGACTGATCAGAACACCGCGGATCAGCCGGCGGCCACCATTCGATAGACGGCACCCAGCAGCAGGAAGCCGGCTGTCGCGATCACGATCAGCGCCGCGGCGATCGTCGTCAGGCGGCCGATCGTGTCCGATGCACGATCGCCGATCAGCAGCCGGTGTGCGGCCATCGAGGCGATGCCCACCACCGCCAGGGTTCCGGCCATGCCGATGGCGATCGCCACCACGCCCACCAGGCCGGCCCACAGCACGCCGAACACCGAGGCGATCAGCACCATGACCACAGCGCCGGCGCACGGCGCCACGCCGGCGGCCGTTAACAGGCCTAAGCCGGCGTCGAGGCGCAGGAACTGCCGCCAGCGCGACTTCGGCGCAGCCGCTTCACTGCCGTGGTGATGGTGATCGCAGGCACCATGGTCGTGATGGTGGTCGTGGTGCCCGTGGCCGGCATGATCATGGTCGTGATCGTGGCTGTGATCATGATCATGCAGCCGCCCGGTCAGGCCGGCATGCAGGCGCCACAAGCCGATCGCCACGATCAGCCCATACGAGATCAGCTCGACGGTGCGGACCTGCCCCTGCGCGCTCAGCGGCCGCATGCGCCCCATGGCGGCGAGGATGCCGGCCAGCACCAGCGCCGCCGCGGTGTGCGTGACAGCGATCCAGGCACCGGCGAAGATGCCGTCGATCCAGCCACGCTTGCGCGTGCCGTCGAGGAAGTAGGCAACCACCACCGCCTTGCCATGTCCCGGCCCCAGCGTGTGGACGATGCCGTAGAGAAAGCCCGTCGCGATCAGCGCCCACAGGGCCGCCGTGCCGCCCTCGTCGCCCAGTGACCGCAGCTGCTGCGTCACCTCGCGGTTCAGCCGCGCCTGCCATTCAGCGGCAACGCGGCCGACCTGGGCGCTGAGATCGCCGAACGCCAGCGCCAGCAGGGTCAGCACAACGATGGTGGCGCCGATCCACAGCCACGCGGCGCGGCCGGACAGGCGTTTGGACATCACGGACATCACGCAAACAACTCCTGCCCCAACAGCATCACGGCAGCTTGCACGTCACCCGGTCGGCAAAGAACGGATTGCCGGGCCAGTATTCGGATTTCACGCTGTTGTTCTTGTCGACGGCGCAGGTTGCGTTGCCGCCGATGATTTCCCATGGCGCCTTCTTGTCGAGCTCGATGCGCACGAAATCCTCGGGATCGACCGCGCTCACCGCGACGGTCTTGGCCGGCTGCGGCAGGGCGTAGCGGAACGTATAGACCAGGTTGCGTGGCCCCTGCTTGGGCTTGGCATGCTTGTCCGCCGGCTTCTTCGCGGTATTGCCGGGCGATGCCATCGGGCCCCCCGGCATATCCGGTGTCGGCGCCCAGTCCTGCGGCATGAAGACAGCCGGATCGGCGATGCGGGCATTGAACGTGGGCGCCTTGGGCCGGAAATCCTTGTCGCCGGTATTAACCCAGGTCAGGTAGCCCAGCTCCTTCAGCTCCGACAGCGCCAGCTCGGACAGCGCCTTGACCTCCTTGGGCGAAAGCTGGCCGTCGCGATTGTCGTCGGCGGCCGCGATCTCCAGCTCGCTCGCCATCGGATCGAACCGCCACTCGACCTCGACATGCGTGAAGGCGCCGTCGCTCTCGACGAAGCGCACGACCTGGGCGATCAGCACATGCGGATGGGCCAGGGCGGGCGGCGACAGCAACAACAGGCCGCCGATCAGCGCCGCCGCCCTCATTTCGGCACCTGGCGCGGCTTGCCGTTCTCGTCGATGGCGACGTAGACGAAGGTGCCCTCCGTGACCCGGATCGGGGTCGGATCGAGCCGGCGCTGCACGACCGTCTCCATTTTCACCGTGATGGACGTGTTGCCGATGCGCGTGACCTCGCCATAGACGCTGACCAGGTCGCCGATCTTGATCGGCTGCACGAACTCCATTGCGGTGATGGCGACGGTCGCGGTGCGTCCCTGGGCGCTGCGCGAGGCCAGCACCCCGCCGGCGATATCCATCTGCGCCAGCACCCAGCCGCCGAAGATGTCGCCATTGCCGTTCATGTCGGCCGGCTGCGGCACCGTGCGCAGGATGGGCTCACGTGCGAAATCGGGCGAACGGGAGGGCTTGGACGATGCCGCGTCGGTATCTGCCATTGGGGGGAAGCCTGACCCTGATGTGGTTGCTTTTATCGGGGTTTCCTACCATACCAATGACGGTGCGGCCACCCGGGTCCCCTCCTCGGCGGTCGTTGCAATGATTCGGACAAGAACATGGCAAAAAACGACGATCTGTTCGACCGCTCGGGCAACCGCAACGGCAAGAGCAACGGCTACTCGGCCAAGGACATCGAGATCCTCGAAGGCCTCGAGCCCGTCCGCAAGCGCCCCGGCATGTATATCGGCGGCACCGACGAGCGGGCCATGCACCATCTGGTGGCCGAGGTGCTGGATAACGCCATGGACGAGGCCGTCGAAGGCCATGCCGATACCATCACCGTCGAGCTCATGGCGGACAACCGGATCCTGATCCGCGACAATGGTCGCGGTATGCCGATCGATGCGCATCCCAAATTTCCCAAGTTGTCGGCGCTCGAGGTGATCCTCACGATGCTGCATTCGGGCGGCAAGTTCAGCGGTAAGAGCTACGCCACTGCGGGTGGTCTGCATGGTGTCGGTGCGTCGGTCGTGAATGCCCTGTCGGACGAACTGGTCGTCGAGGTGGCGCGCGACCGCGAGGCCTGGACGCAGAGCTATTCGCGCGGCAAGCCGACGACCAAGCTGAAGTCATTGGGCGCTGCCCCTAACCGGCGCGGCACCACCATCACGTTTCGTCCCGACCCGCAGATATTCGGCACGGCCAAGTTCTCCGCCGAGCGGCTCTACCGTGCCGCGCGGTCGAAATCTTATCTCTATGGCGGTGTCGAGATTCGCTGGAAATGCGATCCGACGTTGCTGCCCAAGGACGGCTCGGTCCCTGCCGAGGATACGTTCCACTTCGCCGGCGGCCTGCGCGAGTACCTGGAGTCCGAGATCGGCCAGCGCGGGACGCTGACGCCAGCGCCGTTCGCCGGCACCGCCAAGACCGAGCTCAACGGCCACGAAGCGCGTGTCGAGTGGGCAATCTGGTGGCCGCAGGACGAGGAAGGTTTCCTGCGATCCTACTGCAACACCGTGCCGACCCCGGAGGGCGGCACGCACGAGAGCGGTTTCCGCAGCTCTCTGGTGCGTTCGCTCAAGCGCTATGGCGAGCTGGTGAACAACCGCAAGGCGACGCAGGTCACGGCCGAGGATGTCATGGACGGATCGGCCGGACTGGTCTCCGTCTTCATTCACGAACCGCAGTTCCAGGGGCAGACCAAGGAAAAGCTGGTCACCGTCGAGGCAACACGCCTGGTCGAGTCACTGGTTGGCGACAACTTCGACCATTGGCTGACGGGCGACAAGGAGTCGGCCAACGTCCTGCTCGAGCACTTCATCGCCCGCGCCGAGGAGCGCGCTCGGCGCAAGCAGGACAAGGAACAGCAGCGCAAGACCGCCACCCGCAAGCTGCGCCTGCCTGGCAAGCTCGCCGACTGCGCCTCGTCCAAGCGCGACGACAGCGAGATCTTCCTGGTCGAGGGTGATTCGGCCGGCGGCTCGGCCAAGTCGGCACGCAACCGCGAGACCCAGGCCATCCTGCCGCTGCGCGGCAAGATCCTGAACGTCGCCAGCGCTTCGGCCGACAAGCTGCGGGAAAACCAGGAGATTTCCGACCTGATTCAGGCGCTGGGCTGCGGCACCAACAGCCACTACAGCGAGGACCGGCTGCGCTACGAGCGCGTCATCATCATGACCGACGCCGACGTCGATGGCGCTCATATCGCGTCGCTGCTGATGACGTTCTTCTATAAAGAAATGCCGCAACTCATTGAAAACGGACATCTCTTCCTGTCGCAACCGCCCCTTTACCGGCTGTCGCGCGGTGGCCGCATCGAGTACGCCCGTGACGATGCGCACCGCGATGAGCTCATGCGCTCTGTTTTCACCGGCAATGGCAAGGTAGAAATCAGTCGTTTCAAAGGCTTGGGCGAAATGCCTGCGGCTCAACTTAAGGAAACCACCATGGATCCGAAGCGCCGCACGTTGCTGCGGGTGACGGTTCCGATGGCGGCCAGCGAGGACGAGCGGCGCGACGCCATGCGCACGTCGACGCTGGTCGACGACCTGATGGGCCGCAAACCCGAGAAGCGCTTCGCCTTCATCCAGGAAAACGCCAAGTTCGCACAGGACCTGGACGTCTGAGCCCGACAGTCATCCCGAGCGCAGCGAGGGATCTCCTGAAAATCGAGTCTCCCTCCGCGGGAGATCCCTCGCTACGCTCGGGATGACTGCAGCGAAGGGGCCACGCGCATGACACCCGAGGAGTTCCGCCGGTTCGGTCATCAGCTGATCGACTGGCTCGCCGATTATCATGCCGGCCTCAAGGAGCGTCCGGTGATGTCGCCGGTGCGTCCGGGCGACATCAAGAAACAGCTGCCGGCCGACCCGCCCCAGCGCGGCGAGCCGATGGACGCCGTGCTCGGCGACCTGGAGCGGATCGTCCTGCCGGGGCTCTCCCATTGGCAGCATCCACGCTTCTTCGGCTACTTCCCCAGCAACGCCGAGCTCGCGGGTATTCTGGGCGATTTCGCCAGTACCGGCCTGGGTGTGCTGGGCCTGGCCTGGCAGTCCAGCCCGGCGGTGACCGAGGTCGAGGAAGTCGCGACCGACTGGGTCCGCCGCATGGTTGGCCTTGATGACGCCTGGAGCGGCGTCATCCAGGACACGGCGTCGAGCAGCACGCTGGTGGCGCTGATCTCGGCCCGCGAGCGGACCACCGACTATGCCCTGTCGCGGGGTGGCCTGCAGGCGGAGTCGGCGCCGCTCTCCATCTACGTCTCGGCCCACAGCCACAGCTCGGTCGACAAGGCGGCCCTGCTGGCCGGCTTCGGCCGCGCCAACCTGCGCCTGGTACCAACCGATGCTGCCTACGCCATGCAGCCCGAGGCACTCGATGCGCTGGTGCGCGCGGATCTCGCCGCCGGCATCAAGCCCTGCGCCGTGGTGGCGACCGTGGGCACCACCGCCACGACCGCGATCGATCCGATCCGCGGCATCGCCGAGGTGACGCGCCGCCACGGTCTCTGGCTGCACGTCGACGCCGCAATGGCGGGCAGCGCCATGATCCTGCCCGAGTGCCGCTGGATGTGGGACGGCATCGAAGGCGCCGACTCGCTGGTGATCAACACCCACAAGTGGCTGGGCGTACCGTTCGACTGTTCGCTGTATTACGTGCGCGATCCCCAGCACCTGATCCGCGTGATGTCGACCAACCCCAGCTTCCTGCAGACGTCGGTGGACGGCCAGGTCAAGAGCCTGCGTGACTGGGGCATCCCGCTGGGCCGGCGCTTTCGCGCGCTGAAGCTGTGGTTCGTCATCCGCGAGCAGGGTGTCGCGGGGCTGCAGGCCCGGCTGCGGCGCGACATGGCCAATGCCGCCTGGCTGGCGGCCGCGGTTGCCGCGGCACCGCAGTGGCGCGTGGTGGCCCCCGTCCCGCTGCAGACGGTCTGCCTGCGGCACGAGCCGCCGGGCCTCGCCGGTGATGCGCTCGACCGGCACACGCTGGGCTGGGCCGAGCGGATCAATCGTTCCGGCGCCGCCTACCTCACGCCGGCAGTCGTCGACGGACGCTGGATGGTGCGGGTTTCCATCGGCGCCCTGGCGAGCGAAGCGGCGGATGTCGCGGCCGTGTGGGACGCCATCCGCAAGGCCGCCGAGAGCGAAATCGCCGCCTGAGGCCGCACACAAAACTGTGTCCGCATCGTCCGTGCCGCATCAGTGTCAGGCCACACGTCTGGGAAGCGATCGCCCCTCGCATGTTGCAAAGCGAACGATCACTTTTATTTTGACAAGACGCGGGTTTTGAGCCCAAGATGCCGCTAGCACCGGCGATCGCTGGAAGGTGAGTCGCGACTGTCATCCCGAGCGTAGCGAGGGATCTCCTGCGATCGACGCATGGTCCGCCATTCGCGGGAGATCCCTCGCTACGCTCGGGATGACAGGTCTGTCAGCGACCAGCGATTCCAGGTACTCGGTTGGAGTGTTGCGTGTGAAACCTCGGCGGCAGCGCAACAAGGCGCTCGCGATACGCGCTATCCTTGGCGCCCTTGTTCTCGGCATCGCGGCGTGCACGACGCCCGTCGCGATCATCACGTCCGACGGTGCTGAGTCACCCTACAGCTACCAGGAATACCAGGCCGCCGCCGACGGCCGCGATTTTCTGGTCGAAGTGCGCGGCGTGCCCTTCGCCGGCATATCGCAAGAGACCTTCGAGCAGGCGCTGATGGGTGTCCTCCGGTCGGCTCGGCCGGCGCGCCCCGCGGCCAACTTCACGACTCTCCGAGGCGGCCCGACCATGGTGCCGGCGTATCGCCTGGTGCTGGTGTTCAACCCGGCGCGCAATCTTGCCCACGAAACGCAATGTCGTGGGCTCGCTTCGGTGCAGCCCGGCCCGCCGCCATCCGGGCCGGTGCGCGTGTCGGTCGCGTTCTGCCGCAAGGATGACCTGATGAGCAAGGCGGTGGCGTGGACCAGCGCCGCCGGCGTCGACGACCCTGCCTTCCGCCAGATGTTCGTCGAGCTGTTCCCCGTGATGTTCCCGCCCCGCAACCCGTTCATTGAAGGCCCGATCATCAACTGGGACTAGCGCTCACGCGCTCGTCCCCAACTTGTGATCAGCCGATACGAAGCCAAAGCCGCTGCAGCGGAATATTCATCAGCACGGCGTGTCCATGCGGATGGCGCGTCTGGTGGAGGAGAACACGATGAAGCGCATGGCGATTGCCCTGACCTTGGCGCTTGGCGCCCTGTCGATGGGTTCCGCCTCGGCCGCGGTGATCACATCCGAAGGTGTCGAGGGCCCCTACTACCACAGCGAATATTCGGCTGCCGCCGATGGCCGGGAGTTCCTGGTCGAGGTGCGCGGCGTGCCGTTCGCCGGCATGAGCCAGGAAGCCTTCGACCAGGCGCTCATGGCGGTGTTGATGTCGGCACGGCCGTCACAACCGGCGGCGCAGTTCACCACGCGACCGGTCAGCGGCAATGTCGATCCCGCCTATCGGCTGGTCCTGGTGTTCGGCCCGGCACGGAATTTAGCGTTCGAGACCCAGTGCCGCGGTGTGGACAAGGCCCGCTTCGAACCCGTGGCTGCTGGCGAGGTGAAGGTGTCGGCCACGTTCTGCCGCAAGGACGACCTGATGAGCCGGGCCATTGCGCGCACCAGCGCGACGAGCATCGATGATCCGGCGTTCCGCCAGATGTTCGTCGAGTTGTTCCCGGTGCTCTTCCCGCTGCGCAACCCGCTCCAGGACGGCGACAACAATCGGCGCAGCCACCGGCGGCGCTAGCTGACACCTGTCCCGAGCGTCGCGAGGGATGGCGGTCTCGAGGCGACGAAGCCCCGTCCATGCGCCACTCTGCAGGTGACGCGCACACGGACCCTCTGCTAACCAGCCGTCATGAGCGGCTGGTATCGTCTGGTAGATCCCCTTCTGGCGCGCATCGATGCAGAAAGCGCGCATCGGCTCGCCATCAATGCCCTGCGCAGCGGCCTGTTGCCGGTCGCCCGCGGTGTCGATGACCCGGTTCTGGCCACGACGGCATGGGGCCAGCCCTTTCCCAACCCGATCGGTCTTGCCGCCGGCTTCGACAAGAACGCCGAAGTGCCGGACGCCATGCTGCGCACCGGTTTCGGCTTCGTCGAGATCGGCACCGTGACCCCACGCCCGCAGCCTGGCAACGAGCGACCGCGACTGTTCCGCCTGGCTGAGGATCGCGGCGTGATCAACCGGATGGGGTTTCCCGGTGAGGGCCTGGACGCCGTCCTGCGGCGCCTCAAGGCGCGGCCGCGCGTCGGGCTGGTCGGCGTCAATGTCGGTGCCAACAAGGACAGCGCCGACCGGGCCGCCGACTATGCCGCGTGCGTCACCGCCATGGCGCCCTGGGCGGACTACCTGGTGTGCAACGTCTCGTCCCCCAACACGCCGGGCCTGCGCGACCTGCAGGGGCGAGCCGACCTGTTGCGCCTGTTGAACGGCGCGCTCGCGGCGCGCGGCCTGCACAGTGACGTGCCCCTGCTGGTGAAGGTCGCCCCCGACCTGTCCGAGGGCGACATCGAGGACGTGGCGAGCGCCGCCCTGGAAGCGGGGATCGACGGCATGATCGTGGGCAACACCACGGTGTCGCGGCCAACCGACCTGCGCAGCCCACGCCGCACTGAAGGCGGCGGGTTGAGCGGCGCGCCGCTGCGCGATCTGTCTACCGCGGTCCTGCGCAGTGCAGCGCGCGCGGTACGCGGCCGCCTCACGCTGATCGGCTGCGGCGGCATCGCCAGTGGCGCCGACGCCTACGCCAAGATCCGTGCCGGTGCCACGCTGGTGCAGCTCTACACGGCGCTGGTGTTCGATGGTCCGGGTCTTGTGCGCACCATCAAGGCCGAGCTGGCCGCCCTGCTGAAGCGCGACGGGTTCTCATCGGTGTCGCAGGCCGTCGGGGCGGATCTGTAGCCGTCTCGGCTGCCGGGCCCAGCGCCTTCATCATGAACCACCTCTCATGACCGGTGGGGTAGTCGGGCAGGCTGCCGAACACGCGATAGCCCTGCTTCTCATAGAACGGCCGCGCCTGCCAGGCGAAGGTATCGAGCCATACGCCGTGACAGCCCAGGCTCTGGGCATGGCGTTCGGCCGCGGCGATCAGCTTTGCCCCGATGCCGCCGCGGCGGATGCGCTCCGACAGGAAGAAATTGGCGACAAACAGCCACTGATAGTAGACGACGCCCTGCAGGCCGCCCAGCAGCGCACCCCGCGGCGAGCGCGCCTCGACCAGGAAGTGCGCGTAGGGATGATCGCTGACGACCTGGCGGTTGAAGCGGCGCAGCCCGCTCCACACGAACTTCAGGTCCTTGCGGGACGCCTTGCGTTGAACGCGGATCGTGACGGCAGGCGGTGCCGCGGCTGGCGTCTTCGAGCGGGCGGGCATTTTATTCCTTCCTCCCCACACCGTGGGGAGGTGCCCCGAAGGGGCGGAGGGGAGCCGACGCGGTCTTCTTTACCAAGATCACGTGAGGTCCCCCTCCGGCCTTCGGCCACCTCCCCCACTGCGTGGGGGAGGGAATCTTACATCCGGAACACGCCGAAGCGGGTGGGGCCGATTGGCTGGTTGAGCGTGGCCGACATGGCCAGGGCCAGCGTCATGCGGGTGTCGATCGGGTCGAGGATGCCGTCGTCCCACAGGCGGGCGGTGGCGAAATAGGGCCGGCTCTGGTCGTCGAACTGGTCGCGGATCGGCTTCTTGAAAGCCTCCTCCTCCTCGGCCGGCCAGGCGCCGCCCTTGGCCTCGATGTTATCGCGGCGCACGGTGGCCAGCACGCTGGCCGCCTGCTCGCTGCCCATCAGCGCCACCTTGCCGGTCGGCCACATCCACAGGAACCGCGGGCTGTAGGCGCGGCCGCACATGCCGTAGTTGCCGGCGCCATAGCTGCCGCCGATCACGACGGTGAATTTCGGCACCTGCACGGTGGCCACCGCCGTCACCATCTTGGCGCCGTCCTTGGCGATGCCGCCGGCCTCGTATTTGCGCCCCACCATGAAGCCGGTGATGTTCTGCAGGAACAGAAGCGGAATACCCCGCTGGCCGCACAGCTCGATGAAGTGCGCCGCCTTCAGCGCCGATTCGCTGAACAGGATGCCGTTGTTGGCCACGATACCGACGGGATAACCGTGGATGTGGGCAAAGCCGCACACCAGGGTGGTGCCGTAGAGCTGCTTGAACTCGTCGAGCTCGCTGCCGTCGACCAGGCGGGCAATGACTTCGCGCACATCATAGGGGATGCGCGGATCGGTCGGGATGATGCCGTAGAGCTCGTCGGCCGGGTAGAGCGGCTCGCGCGGTGTCTGCACCAGCAGGGTCGGCTGCTTGCGCCAGTTGAGATTGGCCACGATGCGCCGCGCGATGCCCAGCGCATGGGTATCATCGAGCGCATAATGATCAGCCACGCCCGAGGTGCGGGCATGCACGTCGGCGCCGCCCAG
>DATEIF010000562.1:0-10286 GCA_035279205.1 Vineibacter sp. | reverse complement strand
CCGGTGCGGTGATCTCGGTGATGGTCGACCGTCCCGGTGGCTTCACCGATGATGAAATTTCGACCATTGCCGACCTGATGCCGGCGCTGGGTGCAGCACTGCGGCCGGGGACAGACCTGGCGGCAATCCGCAGCGTGCTCGACACGTATCTGGGCCGCGATGTCGGTCAGCGCGTGCTCAAAGGCGAGATCAAGCGCGGCTCTGTTGAAATGATCTCGGCAGCGATTCTGGTCGGCGACCTGCGTGGCTTCACCGCGCTGAGCGACGAGGTACCGCGCGACCGCCTGGTCAGCATGCTGGATGACTATTTGGACTGCCTGGCCAGCCCGGTCGAGGCTGCGGGCGGCCAGGTGTTGAAGTTCCTCGGCGATGGCCTGCTGGCGACGTTCGCATTCGACAGCGGCGAGCAGCACGCTGTCTGCGCCGCAGCACTGACGGCGGCGACCGAGGCACTGCATCGGATCGACCTGTTGAACCGCAGACGCCAGGCTGAGCGCCAGCCGGTGATGACGCTCGATCTGGCACTGCACGCAGGCGAGGTTCTGTACGGCAACGTCGGCTCCGCCCGGCGGCTTGATTTCACCGTCATTGGACCCACCGTCAATGAGTCGGCACGCCTGGAAGCGCTGTGCACGACATTGGACGTGCCGCTGGTCGCCAGCCGTCGTTTCGTCGATCTGCTGGGGGCACCGGAAAAGTTTCGCAGTCTCGGTCTGCGTGCGCTGCGCGGTGTGCGCACGCCCGTCGAGGTCTTCACGTTGATGACGGCCGAGCAGACCCGTGCCGGGTCCGTGCATGCCGGAGTAGGAGCGCATGATGTCTAGCGGAGCGACCGTCAGCGTCGCGGCAGTGAAACACTGGCTCGTCCACCAGGCCTTGCTGGCAACGCCGATGCCGCGCCTTGCGGCGCGCTTTGCCGACAAGCTGCTGGCATTGGGCTTGCCGTTGTGGCGTGCTCACGTCGGGATCAGCACAGTCCATCCGCAGGTCGAATCCATCGGCCTGACTTGGACGCGCCAGGGCAAACGCCAGCTGGAAGAATTCGAGCACGGGTCCTTCGCCCGGGGCGCCAACTCCAGTCCCTTCTACGAAGCCGTGACGGCAGCGCGGGCGCTGGCAACGGCTGTCCGCGAGGATTCCGAGGAAACTATCATCCCGATGACGCGCTTCCGGCTCGAGCGCGGCGAGGGGTGGCCGTCACGTCCCTTGCTGGGTGAATTCCACGCCGCCGGGGGCACCGACTACGTGTGCTTCGTCATCATCTTCGGCGTTGATGGTCGTTTGGGCCCGCATTCCTCCGGCGCAGCCGTCAGTTTCACGACCGATCGTCCCGGTGGATTCACTGACGACGAGATCGCGACCATCACTGATCTTCTGCCGACTTTTGGCGCCGCTATACGGGTTGGTGCCGATCTGTCCAAGACGCGCACGCTGCTGGAAACCTATCTCGGCCGCGATGTCGGACAGCGTGTGCTGAGCGGCGAGGTGCGGCGCGGCTCGGTCGAGGCGATGTCGGCCGCGATTGTGGTCGGTGACCTGCGCGGCTTCACAATGCTGGCCGACGAGGTGCCGCGCGATCGCCTTGTCAGCATGCTGGACGACTACCTCGATTGCCTGGTTGGTCCGGTCGAGGCCTCCGATGGCCATGTCCTGAAGTTCCTGGGCGATGGCCTGCTGGCGACATTCGCTTTCGACACGCGCGAACCGCAGGCGGTCTGCGTCGATGCATTGGCGGCAGCCACGGCCGCGTTGCAGCGGATCGAAGCGCTGAACGAACAGCGCCAGCGCGATGGCCAGCCGATCATGACGCTGGACCTGGCGCTGCACGCGGGCGAGGTGCTGTACGGCAATGTCGGCTCGGACCGACGGCTGGATTTCACGATTGTCGGGCCGGCCGTCAACGAAGCGGCGCGTCTGGAAGCACTGTGCGCCACGCTCGATGTGCCGCTGGTGGCCAGCCGTCGCTTCGTCGACGTGCTGGGCGCACCCGAGAAGTTTCGCAGCCTCGGCCCGCGCGCGCTGCGCGGCGTGCGCACACCGGTCGAGGTTTTTACGACGACGTAGTTTTGTCACCGTATCGCCGGCAGGATGACATTGCGCAGGAGCGTCAGCGGCGGCTGCCATTGATCGGGTTTGTTGTAGTTGCCGAAGGTCATGGCGACGACAAGATCCAGGCCGGGCATCACGTACAGACGTTGACCGCCGTTGCCCGCCGCGCCGGTCCAGCGTTCGCGCCGCCCGCCGTCAGCGCTGACGAGAAACGCGCCAATGTACCACTGATAGCCGTAGCGCCTGAACTCGTCGATCCCGACACGATCCTGCAAGGCGGCGGCCAGCCATGAGGCCGGCACGACGGGGTGGCCATCCCAGGTCCCGTTCTGCAGAATCATCTGGCCGATGCGGGCAAGATCGCGTGGCGCAAGCCGCAACCCCGACGCAGCTGATGGCGTCACCTTGTCGATGCCTCGCACCCACTCGAAGGCGCCGATGCCCAGCGGTGTGAACAATGCGTCGCGCGCGAAGTCGGGCAGCGGGCGACCCGTGCCCTGGGCGATCAGTCGGCCCAACAGCGCGGTGGCGCCGCCGCTGTAGGTCCAGCGCGCACCGGGTTCACCCACGACAGGCCGTTCGAGGATGAAGCGATAGCGATCCGGCGCCAGCTCCATGGCGATCTCGCTGTTGGCGGGGCTGGTGTAGGGGACGTCCTCGTTCCAGTCCGTCCCCATGGTCATGGTCAGCACATGGCCGACCGTCAGCTTCTGCCGCGCGGGATCCGCCGCAAGGTCAGGGTACTCGGGGAATTGCGCCAGCAGCGGCTGGTCGGGCGCCGGGACTTTGCCCTGCGACAGCGCGATGCCGTAGAGCAGGCCCACGATGCTCTTGGTCACCGAGCGCAGGTCGTGCAGCGTTGTCGATCCGAAATCGACGGTGCCCAGCGGCTGCCCCCAACTCTCGTCAACGCCGGGAACATAACGTTCCAGCACCAGCTTGCCGGCGCGCGCCACGACGACGCCATGCAAGTTGGGCAGGTTTCCCGCGGCGATCGCGGTATCGAGGCGTGCCGGCAGGTCAGGGGCGAAACCCACGTCCGCCGGCGCGACGGACGTCCAGGCAAACGGTGCTGCGAGCGCTCCCGTGGTGGCGCTGGTCATGGCAAGAGCTCCGGTGCTGAGCAGGAACTGGCGGCGATCGAGAGGGAAGCGATGCATGGCAGTCTCCGGCAAGGCAGGTCATGGCCGCATTGAACGGTGACGCGGTGGGATCATGTGCATGTCGGGGCGATCGGCCCCAGGCGTGCGATGACGTCGATGCCGCGATCGGCGGCGACTTTTCCCACCAGCGTGTCGGTCACCAGATGGCTGGCGGCAAGGTCGACGCGCACGCTGCCGCGCGGCGCCTCGATCGCGGTTTTAGCGAACCCCCTGCGCAGTGCCTCCATGTCGGTGCCGCCACCTTGACGGATCGCCTCGGCCAACAGTTTGGCGGCGACGTAGGTGCGCTCGCCGTGGGGCTGGACCACGACGTTGCCGCGCACGCGCCGCGGCGTGAAGGCGGTGAAGCGCTGGGAGTAACCGTCGACGAACACGCGGTTCGCGGGCGTATCGACGCTCATGTAATAGGTTTCGATGCCGATATGGCCGATGGCGGCATCATCGGTGACGGAGGTGATCGACTCGTGCACCAGCGGCGTCACCAGCTGGGGCTTCATATCGAAGCTCTTGTACTGCTTGACGAAGGTAATGGGATCATCGCCAATCAGATGGTAGACGATGTCGGGGCCGATCGACGCCACCTGCTGCAGGACCGGCCCGAAATCACGTGTGCCGAACGGGAAGTACTGCACGCCCAGCAGCTTGCCGCCGTGCTTTTCCATCTCCGTCTTGAACGTCGGTACGCCGACATCTCGCGTCGTGCCCAGATCGGAGGCGATGATGAAGGCGGTCTTGCCGACATTTTTCGTCAGCCAGGGAATCAACGGCACGGTGCTCTGGTTCATCGACAGACCGGTGACAATCAGGTTGGGATGGCAGCGCCCCTCGTCGAAATTCGGATAGAGCAGATAGCGCTTGGTCGCCGCGGCGACCGAGAGCACGGCCTCGCGCTCGGACGGCAGCACCGGGCCGGTGATCGCCACCACGCCATCGCTCTGGAACAGCTTGCGTGCCTTGTCGAGCGTGACCTTGGTCGACATTTGCGAGTCTTCGGCCACCACTTCGACAGAGCGACCGGCGATGCCGCCGGCCGCGTTGATTTCAGAGACGGCCAGCGCCAGGCAGTTCTGGTTGGTCTGGCCGACGAACGCCAGCGCACCGCTGAGCGGTCCGAGAAAGCCAATCTTAATCGTGTCGGCGGCTTTCAGGATTGCAGGGAAACCCGCCGTTCCCGCTGCCAAACCAGCTACCCACCGCATCACCTGACGCCGTCCCGGTTTCTGCGCGCGCATGCCTGTCCTCCCCCTCAAACCGCCAGGAACTGCGCCTGGATCGCGGGGTCACGGAACGCGTCGGGGACGCATTCGTGGGCGATCCGGCCCTTGTCGAGTACGGCGACGCGCTGCGCTGCCGAGAGCGCCAGGTCGAGATTCTGCTCGACCAGGATGACGCCGAGCTTGCGGGTGCGGGCGATGTCGGGGATCAGTGCCGCGATCGTCTGCACGATGCTGGGCTGCACGCCATCGGAGGGCTCATCCATCAGCAGGAAGCGCGGTCGCGCGCAGAGCGCGCGGGCAATCGCCAGCATCTGCTGCTCGCCGCCCGACATCGTGCCGCCGAACTGGCCATAGCGCTGCCTCAGGAAGGGGAAGAGGGCGACGACATCGTCGGGGACCTCGTGCCTTGGTCCGCCGGCGCGGGCGCCGATCTGCAGGTTCTCCAGCACGGTCAGGCGCGGGAAGATACCGCGGCCCTGCGGCACATAGGCGACGCCGAGCCGGGCGATGCGATGTGTCGGCAGGCCCAGCAG
Source organism: Vineibacter sp. (assembly GCA_035279205.1). Classification (GTDB taxonomy): domain Bacteria; phylum Pseudomonadota; class Alphaproteobacteria; order Reyranellales; family Reyranellaceae; genus Vineibacter. The sequence continues at coordinate 5,324 of DATEIF010000562.1, read as the reverse complement.
CGCCGTGTCGTCGAGCCGCACGCTGCCGACGGCCGCCGGCAGCAAGCCCATGATCGCCTTGATCATGGTCGACTTGCCCGAGCCGTTGCGGCCCAGCACCGCCAGGGTTTCGCCGGGGCGCACGTCAAGCGTGATGCCGTCGATGACATTGCCCAGGCCGTAACCACCGGCGAGATTGGCGAGGCTCAGCATCAGGCGCGCCCCAGATAGGCGTCACGCACGCGGGCATCGCGGGCGATGTCGTCGAAGGCCCCCTCGGCGGCCACGCGTCCCTGATGCATCACCATGGTCCGGCAGTTGAGCCGGCGCACGAACGCCATGTTGTGCTCGATCACGATCACGGCCATCTCGCGGGCCAGCGCCAGCACGAGGTCGGCCATCTCCATGGCGCCGACCGCGGTCATGCCGGCCGTCGGCTCATCCAGCAGCAGGATCTGGGGACGGCACATCAGGGTCATGCCGACCTCAAGCCATTGTCGCTGGCCGTGCGAGATCATCGCCGCCGGCGTGCGGCTCTGGGGGACCAGCTTGATGGTGCGGATGACATGGTCCGCCGACGGCGGCGGCTGGTGATTGGCGATCGCCACACCCAGGCTGGCGACCCGCAGGTTGTCGAGGACCGACAGCGATGGAAAGACGTTGGCGCCCTGGAACTTGCGTACGATGCCCAGGCGCGCGAAGGCATGCGGTGGCTTGCCGGTGATCGGACGGGCGCGGAAGCGGATGTCACCGTGATCCGGTGCCAGTGTCCCGCCCAGAACATTGAGCAGCGAGCTTTTGCCGGCCCCATTAGGGCCGATGATGCACAGCAGCTCGCGTTCAGTCACCGACAGGCTGACATCGTCGATCGCCACCACGCCGCCATAGCATTTGCCGGCACGGGAGACCTCCAGCAACGCGCTCACGGGATCGCCTCTTGCGGACGGCGGTTGCGCAGGCGCTGCCAGGCGGTGCGGACCAGGGCTGCCAGGCCGTCGGGGATGGCGAAGACCACCAGCACGAATAGCGAGCCCAACACGAGCGGCCACAGGCTGGTGCTATAGCTGCTGACGGCGTGGCCGAACTGGGTAACCAGGAGGGTGGCGAGCAGGGGGCCGATCAAGGTGCCGCGTCCGCCGATGGCGACCCACACCATGACTTCGGTCGAGGGCAGCACGCCCAGCAGGTCAGGCGCGACGACGCCCGACGCTGCCGCGTAGAGAGCGCCGGCCAGCGCCGCGATCGCCGCTGCGACGGCAAACGCGATCAGCAGGTGCAGCGAGGTGTTGTAGCCCAGCGTCCGCGCCCGCATCTCGTTGGTGCCGATCGCGTCCAGCACGTGACCATAGGGGCCGCGGCAGGCGAGCCACAGGGCCAGCAGCATCAGGGAGGTCACGGCAAGCGCGCCGTAGTAGGCGGCCGTTTCGTCGGCCGTGGAGTAGACGATGCCGAAGAGATCGATCGTGATCGGCGGGATTCCCAGGATGCCGACATCACCGCCGGTCACCGACGACCAGCTGACAATGACCTGGTAGGCGATCAGCGACATCGCCATCGTCAGGATGGCGAAGAAATGCAGCCGCACGCCGGCGAACAGCAGGAAGTAGCCGCTGCTGATGGCGAGCGCGACCGCCACGGCGATGCCCAGGCCGATGCCGGCACCGGTGGACCAGCCGAGCTTGGTGGTGGCGATGGCCATGGCATAGGCGCCGACACCGAAGAACAGCGCCTGGCCCAGCACCAGCGTATGGGCTCGCCCCCAGAGATAGTCCAGGCTCAGTGCGAACAAGGCCAGTAGCAGCGCATCGCGCAGCTGGCTGATGGTGTAGGCCGAGCCGACGGCGGGGGCACAGAGCAGGACCGCCAGTGCCGCGAGTGCGATGGTGACGGCCAGTCGCTCCTGTGGCGTCAGCGGGCCCTGGGCGAACAGCAAGCGGCAAGCAGCAAGCGCGGCGCCACCCATGGGTCAACCCTTCCCCAGCAGGTGATGGGCGGCGCTGTAGCCCGGCACCAGGCCTTGCGGTCGCAACCGCACCAGCACGACCGCCAGCACCAGCACGAATGCCGAGGCCAGTGACGGATCGATCTGATAGTTGAGGATCGTCTCCAGGCCGCCCACGAGTGCGCTGCCGGCGACGCTGCCCAGCACCGAGCCGATGCCGCCGATGATCACCACGAAGAATGCCTTGCCCATGTAGAACGTACCGAGATGCGCCTCGACCGAAGCCAGCGGCGCGATCAGCACGCCGGCCAGGGACGCCAGGGCTGCGCCCAGGGCGAAGGCGATGCGGGTGAGCCGCTTGGCATCGATGCCCAGCGCTTCGGCCATGGCGCGGTTCTGGATCACGGCCCGCAGGTCGACACCGAAGCGCGTGTAGCGGAAGACCAGCAGCGTGACGCCGATCAGCAGGACCGCCACGGCGATCACGAACAGGCGATAGGCCGGATAGCTGGTACCCAGTAGGCTTACCATGCCGTCGACAGGCGCATAGACCACCTGAGGCCGGGCGCCGAATGTCAGCTCGATGGTCTTCTGCAGGATCAGGCTGATGCCGAACGTCGCAAGAATCGTATCCAGCGGCCTGTGGTAGAGCCGTCGGATGATCGTGCCTTCGATCAGCAGTCCGAATGCCGCCCCGACGATCGGCGCCAGCAGCAGGCCCAGCCAGAATGCGCCGCTGAACGGTATGCCGCCGCCGAAGGCCTGGACGTAGGCCAGCGTATAGGCGCCGATCGTGACGAACTCGCCATGGGCGAGGTTGATCACATCCATCATGCCGAAAATCACGGCCAGGCCGATGGCGACCAGCGCCAGAATACTGATCAGGGTCAGCGCATTGAGTGCGACCGTGAGGGCGGCGCTCATCGGCGGATGCCGGCGTGTCGTGGCGTGACGCTCACGCGCATTTCCGAATCCAGGACCAGGCGGCTGCTGACAGCGCCTTGCAGTTTCCTGACATGGGATTCGGCCTCGACGATGTGCGCCAGCATCAGCTTGCGCACTTTCTCGGCATCACGCTTGCGTGCGGCGTTGACCAGCGCGCGATGGGCGGCGACGTTGGTGCGACCCAGCTCGTGATAGTGGGCGTGCATCGGGCTGATGCCGAACACGACCAGCCGTCGTAGCATCTGATTGATCATCTGGCAGGAAAAGCGAAGGAACGGATTGGGGTTGGCCTCGGCGAAGATGTCGTGGAAGTGCAGGTCTTCCTGGCGCTGCCGGCGCGCCTGGTCGACGTCGGCCGGTGTCGGCGCGCAGGTCTCGATGCTCGCCTCCAGGGCCGCGAAATCCTGCTTGGTCAGATGCGGCACGGCGCCGGCGGCGAGCTCCGGTTCCAGGATGCGGCGCACGGCATAGATGTCGCCGACGTCGACGCCCTTGAAGAACAGGTAATTCTGCACCAGCTGGAAGGTCCGCTCGAAGGGAACCTCGACGACCGTGGCGCCGCCCGAGGGACCGGTGCTGACCGAGATGAAGCCTTGAACATCGAGCGACTTCAGCGCCTCGCGGATCGTGCCCTTGCTGACGGAGAAGGCCGCTTGCAGCTCGGCCTCCTTGGGCAGCTTGTCGCCCGGCTTCAATTCGCGCGTCACGATCCAGCGCTTGATTTCCTCTACGACCAGGTCGCCACGCTTGGGCGCGCGCAGCGGATCACCGGCGATGGTGCGCGCTGCTGCCACTCGTCTTGTCGCCATCCACAGATCCCGCTGCTGGAGTGTTTGTCTATTTATTATGATAAATATTAAAATTAGGATGAAATGGCGTCAAGCGCGGAGGGGAAGGGATGAGTGGCGACTTGTTGAAACTCGATGCGGTGCAGCTGGCGGTGGCCTATCGCCGGCGGGAGGCATCGCCCGTGGATGCCGTCAGGGCCGCGCTCGACCGCGCCGAGGCGACGCAGGCGACCTTGAACGCCTTCGTCACGTTCGACCGCGCCGGTGCCTTGGCCGCAGCCAATGCGGCGGAGAAACGGTGGCGCGATGCGGCGCCTTTGAGCGCCATCGACGGGGTTCCCGTCTCCATCAAGGACAACATCTATACCCAGGGCATGCCGACGCGCTTCGGTTCCAAGGCGATCACGGAGAGCGACGTGCAGGGACCCGACAGCCCGTCCGTAGCGCGCCTGCGCGAAGCCGGTGCCGTGATCTTTGGCAAGACAACGCTGCCTGATTTCGCCCACAAGATCGTGACCGACAGCCCGCTGACCGGGATCACGCGGAATCCCTGGGATCTCTCACGCAGCCCCGGTGGTTCCAGCGGTGGCGCCTCGGCGGCGATCGCCGCTGGGATCGGACCGTTGGCCGTGGGCACCGATGGTGGCGGATCGATCCGCGTTCCCGCCGCGTGGGCCGGCATCTACGGCTTGAAACCGAGCTTCGGGCGCGTGCCGCACCATCCGCGTGGCGCCTTCCCGACGGTGAGCCACGTCGGCCCCATGACACGGACGGTGCGGGATGCCGCGCTGATGATGAACATGATGACCAAGCCTGACGGGCGCGACTGGTACGCCTTGCCCTACGACGGCATGGACTACGAAGCACGGCTCGCGCTCGACCTGAAAGGCAAGCGCGTCGCCTTCAGCCCGGATTTCGGCCTGTCGCACGCCGTCGATTCCGAGATCACAGCTGCGGTTGCGCGCGCCGTGACCATCCTGGCCGACCTCGGGGCTCACATCGAGCAAGCACAGCCCGCCGACATTGCGGCCAGCACGGAGGTTCACGGCGTGCACTGGTGCGCGTTTTCAGCCCGACTGGGTGAGCGCCTCGGTGCCCGCGCGACCTTGCTCGATATCTCGATGCGCGCCTTGGTCGATCGCGGCAAGGCGCTGCCGGCCGGTGCCTTTGCCGATGCCGTCGTGGCACGTGGTGATATCGGCAGCCGCATCCAGGGATTTTTCGAACGGCACGACCTGCTCGTAGGGCCGGTCATCAACCGCAATGCACCGGTGATCGCCGATATCGATCCCGAAAATCCGCCGCTGCCGTACTTCACGGCGTGGTGCAATCAGGCTGGCATACCGGCCGCCAGCGTGCCGTGCGGCCTCGCCGGCAGCGGGCTGCCGATCGGCCTGCACATCATCGGTGGTCCCAGGGCGGATGCGTTGGTACTGGCCGCCAGCCACGCCATCGAGCAGGCGTCCGGGACACTGACGCCCCCGATGTAATGCCCTCCCCCACGCAGTGGGGGAGGTGGCCGAAGGCCGGAGGGGGAGCCGACGTGATCTCAATTACAGAGACCTCGTCGCGTTCCCCTCCGCCCACCGACGTTTCGACGCTTTGCGTCGAAACGTCGTATCGGGGCACCTCCCCAGCTTCGCTGGGGAGGAAAAACCACGCGGGCCACC
>DATEIF010000561.1:0-3849 GCA_035279205.1 Vineibacter sp. | reverse complement strand
GGCGGCGCGGCCGGTGCGCCACGGCATCGCCTTCCTCCTGGTGCGCAAGGACGGCGCCGTGCTGCTGCGCCGCCGGGCGCCCAGCGGCCTGCTGGGCGGCATGATCGAGGTGCCTTCCAGCCCGTGGCGCGAGGGTACACTGGACCGTGACGACTGCCTGTCGACGGCGCCGGTGTCGGCCAAGTGGCGGACGCTGCCCGGCATCGTGCGGCATGTCTTCACGCACTTCGAGCTGCGCCTGGAAGTCGTCGCCGCGCACGCACCGACGGCACGCATGGCCGATGGCGTCGCCGACACGCAATGGTGCGCCATCGACCGCCTGGGCGAAATGGCCCTGCCCACGGTGATGAAAAAGATCCTGGCGCACGGGCTGAAGGCGCTGGCTGATCCGGTGTTGCCAACGCCGTCGTGACCGCCCAGGTACAGGTCTCGATCGCGTCCTGACTTCAGAACGAGGGTCCGATGACAGTCGCCGAGCTGATCGCTCTGCTCGAGAACGAGGATGCCGACGCGGCGATCCTGGTCAACATCGAGGGAACGCCGCGCGAAATCTCGCACCTCGAATCCATTCCCCAGGAAGACGGCGAGCTCGCCGTCCACATCATGCTTCCCGACTGAAGGATTCGACGATGGCGTCCGGCCCTAACCGCCGGCGGGCGCCAGGTGCCAGACGATGACCAGGATGGTGAGCCCGATCGCCACTGCGGCCGGCGCCAGCAGGATGTCGATCGCGACGTGCGAGCCGCGCTGATGGCCATCGCCGACCTCGATCTCGCGCGAGCGCCAGTCACGGAATGACAGGCGGGCGGGTGCATCCTCCGTCCGCGCCGGATCGGGCCGCAGGCGCGTGAAGCGGCTCATCGCATAGGCAAGGCCCACGGCGATGAGGCAGAGGTAGCTCACCATGCCCAGTGCGAGTCCGGTATAGGCCTCGACCGAAGCGGAACTCCACGTCGCGCTGAAGCCCCAGGCTGCCAGCAGCATCAGCAGCACGAACCCGACAACGCCTTTGAAAATCCAGGGATGCAGATGCACTGAATGAGAGGGTGCATCGCGCGACTGCGGTGCGGCCATGATGGCCTCCGTTGCTGTCGCCACCGCGCACTCGCGGCCGGCGCCTACGCAGCAAACGCCCGCGTCGCGACAACGGCTACGCGTCGCGACGCCGTGTCACAGCCTGTTGTCGCCGGTTCAGTGCAGCCGTGTTCGTGTGCGCAGCCGGCGCGTTGCCGGCGCTTTTTGGTCGGCGCGACTGGCCGTCGCCTCCTCGCCGTCAGCCAACCGGTCGAAGGCAGTGCCGAACAGCGCGTGCGCCACTACGGTGTCGGCGGTGGCCCCCAGTGCGCGATAGAAGGCGAGCGCCTCGGTGTTCCATTGCTTGGCCGTCCACCAGAAGAAGACGCAGCCGGCCTGGCGTGCTTCGCGCGCCACCGCCGCCATCAAGGCGCGGCCGACGCCCAGCCGGCGTGCATCTTCGCGCACGAAGAGGTCCTGAAGATAGAGACCGCGCGCGGCGTGCGGGGCGTCATAGGAGGCATGGAACATGGCATAGCCGACCGGCTCGCCGGCGCGTTCGGCGATCAGCGCCGTCCAGCACGGCGCGTCGCCGAAGCCATCGCGCCGTGCCACGGCGGCGCTGAAGTTGCCGACAGGATCACCCTGGTGGGCGTTGAGGCCGCGCGTCAGGTCGGCCAGCGCCTCGGCATCGTGGACGGTCGCGCGTCGAACGGACACGCGTTTCGTTGCTTCGCTCATGGCGCACCATGGCGCTGCCGATGGTGCGAAGTCCAGGCTTGCTTACTGCAGGCGCGCGCGCATCTGCTGGCGCAAATGGTCGATCGGCAGACGCTTGCCGTCGAAGTCGATGTGCCAGAAGGTCCAGCCGTTGCATGACGGGGCACCCTGCACGGCGGCGCCGACCTGGTGGATCGAGCCGCGCAAATCACCCGACGGGCCGCTGGTTGACAAGGTGCCGTCGGCTTTGACGCGCGCGTGGATGCGACCCGAGGGGTCGGCCAGCATGGCGCCGGGTGTCAGCAGGCCGGTCTCGATCAGCACGCCGAACGGGATGCGCGGCTCGCTGCGGCGCGCCGGCTTGGGCGCGATGTCCTCGGTCGGCAGGGTGCGCACTTCGGCGATCCGTTTGCGCGCCAGCTCGGCGTAGGCGGTATCGCGCTCGATGCCGATGAAACGGCGCCCCAGCCGCTTGGCCACGGCGCCGGTGGTGCCGCTGCCGAAGAACGGATCGAGGATCACGTCGCCCGGATTGCTGGCCGCCATGATGCAGCGGAACAGCAGCGCCTCGGGCTTCTGCGTCGGATGCGCCTTCTTGCCGTCGCCGCCCTTCAGCCGCTCGGCGCCGGTGCACAGCGGCAGCGTCCAGTCGCTGCGCATCTGCAGGCCCTCGTTCAGTTCCTTCAGGGCCTCGTAGTTGAACGTGTAGTTCTTGCGCCGCTTGTCGCGCGCCGCCCAGATCAGGGTTTCGTGCGCGTTGGTGAAGCGCTTGCCCCTGAAGTTCGGCATCGGGTTTGTCTTGCGCCAGACGATGTCGTTGAGCAGCCAGAAGCCCAGGTCCTGCAGCGCCGTGCCCATGCGAAAGACATTGTGGTAGCTGCCGATCACCCACATCGTGCCATCGGGCTTCAGCACGCGGCGCGCCGCCGTCATCCAGGCGCGCGTGAAGGCATCGTAGGTCGCGAAGTCCTCGAACTTGTCCCACTCGTCGTCGACGGCATCGACCTTGCTGTTGTCCGGGCGGTGCAGGGCGCCGGCGAGCTGCAGGTTATACGGCGGGTCGGCGAACACCATGTCGACCGATCCGGCCGGCAGCCCGTTCAGGATCTCGATGCAATCACCGACAAGGACGCGGTCGGACAGTCCATTGTCCTTCGGCATGCGCATCATTCCTTCGCACCATCGATGTCGGCCCGGGAGGATGAGCGGCCGAGAACGCGAAGAACATGTGCACAATTGTGGATAAAGTAAATTTACTTTATTTGAATCAGTTAGTTATGGCGCTTTCTTCAAGTTATTGGCGGTTGGATTGACGGGGACTCAAGATGTTGTGCCGTTGGCCTCACAGCAGCCGGCCCAGCGGGGCGAAGCTGAAGCGGTGATGCGGTGTCGGACCAAGCTTCTCCAGTCCGGCCAGGTGCTCGGGCACGGAGTAGCCGACATTCGTCGCCCAGCCGTAGCCGGGATGCCGCTCGTGCAGCCGATGCATGATGCGATCGCGCGTGACCTTGGCGATGATCGAGGCGGCCGCGATGGAGTAGCTGAGCGAATCGCCGCTGACGATGACCTCGACCTGACAGGCCAGACGCGGCGGGCGGTTGCCGTCGACCAGGGCGACGGTGGGCGGCGCCGGCAGGGCGGCGACGGCGCGGCGCATCGCCAGGAAGGTCGCCTGCAGGATGTTGAAGCGGTCGATCTCGCGGGCACTGGCGGCGCCGATCCCGATGGCCGCCGCGTCGCTTCTTCTTAGCGCCTGGAACGCCTTCTCGCGGTCCTCGGCGTCGAGTTGCTTGGAGTCGTTGAGCAGGCGCAGCAGGCTGCGCTTGGCGCGCGTACGGTCGAGAATCACGGCTGCGGCCAGCACCGGGCCGGCCAGCGGTCCACGGCCGGCCTCGTCGACGCCGGCGACGGGGCCCTCGAAGCGGGTTTCAAATTTGAAGTTCGGCATTGGCGGCGGCACAGAAGGGGATGCCACATTGCCCCAACTTGCGCCGCAGGGCAGTGCCAAGTTTCAACAGCTTGTGGAGATCTCAGAACAGCGACAGCTGGTTGCGGTCTTGCTTCGAGTCCGTAGCGCCTGGCGGCACGCGGAACTGGGTGATGTCGAGCGTGTAG
>DATEIF010000560.1:0-5279 GCA_035279205.1 Vineibacter sp. | reverse complement strand
ACCGTCATGCACCGACGACACCAGCCCGCCGGGGCTGGGCATGACGTCGACACCTTCGTTCATCAGCGCCATGCGGATCTTGCCGACCAGCGCGCCGTCGCGGGCGCCCTTCAGCCCCTTGAAGCCCAGCTTGTGCGGATCAAAGGTCGCGGGATCGCACGGCACGCCTGCCGGGTTGGCGAAGATGTGGAACGACGAGGCTTCGCCATAGACACCCCACGGCACGGCTTCCTCGACCAGCACCTGGCGCATGGCATCGCGCAGGCGGGCCGTCGTGGCATTCGCCTTGGCGCAGGCATCGGTGTTGGCCACGATCTCCAGCGCGGCGATGGCCGCCGCCGCCGACAGCGGGTTGGCGTTGTAGGTGCCCTGGTGCCCGACCTTCTCGCGCTTGCTGGCGCGCGTGGCGGCAAAATCGAGCACATCCAGGATGTCGCGGCGACCAGCGACCGCGCCGCCGGGCAGGCCGCCTGCCACGATCTTGGCCAGGATGCTGAGATCCGGCGTGATGCCCAGCGCCCCCTGCGCCCCGCCCGACGACCAGCGGAAGCCCGTGATCACCTCGTCGAAGATCAGCAGCACGCCACGCCGCGCCGTCGCGTCACGCAGCGCCTGAATGAAGCCCGGCGGCAGCGGCACCTGGCCCCACGACGCGCCGGAAGGCTCGAGGATGACGGCGGCGATGTCGTCGCGCTCCTCCAGCAGCTTCACCGTCGGCGTCACATCGTCGGTCGGCATGACGATGGAGAGATCGACGATCGAGGGCAGCACGCCGATCGGCACGCCACCTTCGTAGTGGGACACCGCCCCGGCCACGACCTGGTCGTGCCAGCCGTGGAAATGGCCCATGAACCGCACGACCTTCAGCTTGCCGGTGAACGCACGCGCCAGGCGCAGCACCAGGTGCGAGGCCTCCGTGCCGGACGCCGTGAACCGCACCTTCTCGGCGCACGGGATCAGGCGTTTCACCAGTTCGGCCCAGCGCACCTCGAGTTCGTGCGAGGCGCCCAGGTGGGTTCCGATCGCGGCCTGGCGCTGCACAGCCTCGACCACGGCCGGGTGGCTGTGCCCCAGCAACAGGGCGCCGTGGCCGCCGAAATAGTCGACATATTCATGGCCGTCGGCGCACCACTTGCGCGCCCCCTGCCCACGCTGCACGTAGAGCGGATAAGGATCGAGATTGCGCGTGTCATGGGTAATGCCGCTGGGGAACAGCGTGCGGGCGCGTTCAAACAACGCTGCCGAGCCGGGGGTGCGGGCACGATAGTCGGCGACGATCGTCGAATTGGTCGGCGCGTCGGCAGGCATCGCCATGGTCAGGCTCCCGAGAGGAAAACACCGGCCGGGAGACTACGGCCAGCTTTCCACCACCGACAAGGGAAGTTGCTGCACGCCTGCGTTGTCATGGCACACCCGGCGCGCGGACAGCGGTGGAGCCCGCGGCCGTCAGGGGCTATGATACCGGCATGCGTTTTCTGCTCGCCATTGCCGCCGGCACCGCCGCCTTGCTGTCATCTGTCGCGCTGGCGCAAGACCGCCAACAGCCGACAACGCTCAAGGTCGACATCGAGGGCCGGACGATCTCGGTGCCGGCACCGTTCGGCTATTGCGATCTTGAGGCGTCGGACGCCCGCGACCGGCTGCTGATCGCCAGTTTCGACCGCCTGACCCGCCAGGATCGTGTCCTGCGCCGCCTGGCGCCTTGCGACGAGCTGAAATCCTGGCGCGAAGACTCCACCCACGATCCCATCGAGGTCGTGCAAATCCTGTGGCCTGGCCGGTTGGGCACCGCAAGCGATGACCGTCGTGCCTTTCTGCGGCGCGCCGTACCGGGCGATGTGCTCGGCAAGGCCCGCGTGCTGGAACTGGCCGAGGAAGGGTTTCCCACCGGTGCCGGCGAAAACGAATTCGCCGCCATCGGCTTGGTCGAGCGCAACGACCGGGCCGCGATCCTGGCCGAAGCGGTGGTGGCGCGCATCGACGGCAAGAGCCAGCAGCTGATCGCGCTGTCGGCGACCACGGCGGTCGGCCCGACACCGGTGATCACCCAGGTGCTGACGCCGTACGACGACGGCTCCGAGCTGGACTGGATGCTGCGCGATACGCGCGAGCACGTCGATCGGCTGCTGAGTGCCGCCGGCGAAACATCGCGTCGCTTCCGCGAGAGCCGGCCGCCGATCGGCGACAGCCCGCCCGGCGACGTCGCGACACGCAAGGTCCGCACGCCGCGCGACCGCTCCACGCCGGGTTTTTTCGACAACAACGGCGGTTACATCGCGCTCGGCCTGGTGGTCGGTGGCGCGCTGCTGATCGCCATCGGCATGGTGGTCGCGCGACAGCTGCGGCCCGCACCGTAAACCTGTCCGCCCCGGCCCCGCCGTCGCTGACACACCTGTCATCCCGAGCGTAGCGAGGGATCTCCTGCGAGCGACGCAGGGTGCGCCATTCGCGGGAGATCCATCGCTACGCTCGGGATGACAGTCGCGTCTGACGCCATGCGCGGCAGCAGCCGCAGGGCCTCGCGGTTGGTGGGCGACAGGCAGCGGGCGATGGCATCGCGCCACGGCATCCAGACGTAGCGTTCGTGTTCCGTCGGCGACAGTTGCACGATGCAGGGCGCGGAAACGCGTACGGAGAACGTGTGCTCGACGTTGTGCGTGACATCGGGTGCATAGCGGTGCCGCCACGCCGGCCAGATCGCGTAGCGATTGACCCAGTTCCACACCTGCACGGCATCGGCGTCGATGCCGGTCTCCTCGAAGAGCTCGCGCCGCGCGGTGTCGTGAAGCGTGGCATCGTACTCTTCACGGGCGCCCGTGACCGATTGCCACCAGCCGGGGCGCGCGACCCGCTGCAGCAACAGCACCTGCAGATCCGGGGTGTGCACGATGACCAGGACCGATTCAGGCAAGGCGAAGGTCATGACGCTTGGGCAGTGTAACTGAACGATGTTAATATAGACGCGCGGACACGATATCACATCCGGGGAGGCCGATGAGCGTGCTCAGCCATTCCATCACTGCGATGGCGCTCTCGACGCTGCTGTTCGTCGGCGGTCATTTTCTGCTCTCGCACGTGTTGCGCCGGCCGCTGCTGGCGGCGCTGGGCGACAACGGCTTTCGCGTCGTCTATTCGCTGGTCGCCGCGGTGGGGCTGGGGTGGATGATCTGGGCGCACAAGACGGCGCCCCATGTCGCGCTGTGGGGCGACCCGCTGTGGGCGCGCCATCTGCTGCTGCTGATCATGCTGGTCGCGGTGTTCTTTTTCATCGTCGGCATGACGTCGCCCAGCCCCGGTGTGGTCGGCGCCGAGACGGTCCCGATGTCCTACGACAGCGGGCTGGGGATCCACGCCATCGTGCGCCATCCCGGCCTGTGGGGCTTCGCACTGTGGGGTGTCGGCCACCTGATCGCCAACGGCGACGTCGCCACCGTGATCCTGGCGGGCGGCATCGCGGTGCTGGCGTTCGGCGGCATGCTGGGCATCGATGCCCGCAAGAGCCGCGCGTTTCCCGAGGCCTATGGCCGGTTCGCCGCGCATACCTCGAACCTGCCGTTCGCTGCGCTGGCCGTCGGCAAAACGCGACTCGACTGGTCCAAGATCGGCCTGTGGCGCATCGCGCTGGCGCTGGTCGTCTACGTCGTGCTGCTGTTCACCCACCGCTGGTTCATCGGCCTGAGCGCGCTGCCGGTGTGAACGGGCGGCGCGCTCCGCCGCGACATCAAGCTGCGACTTGTGCTGCGCTTCCCGTGGTCGGCTGCCCGCGCGCGACGCCGAGGCGCGCTGCGCCGGTGTGGAGGCGCATCTGATCCCGGAGGTACTGGGTGACAGCCGCTGCTGCCAGCGACTCGCCGCACAGCGCGACGTGACCGTCCGGTCGCAGGAGATAAAACGAACGCCGCGGAATTGCCGCACGCGCCAGCTCGGCATCGTTGAGCGGTTCCGATGGAACGGCATGCACGCGCACCAGATCGGCGGCGGGTCCCAGGATTGCGCCGTCCGGTGCCGGCTGGCCGAACACGAGCAGGTTGAAGCCCGTGTCATCGAGCGCGCGGTACAGATCCTCGGCCGCCCCGTCCACTTGCAGCCTCAGCTTCAGCCATGGGAATCGGTCACCCGCTTGTGGCGCGGGCTCGGCCAGGCCGGTCAAGGTCCGTGACAGCGAACTGCGCCGATAGGAGATGCCGATCTGGGAGATGGTGCGGAAGGCAAGCGTGCGCACCCGCTCGAATGTCATGGCGCGTGCCGCCAACGCCGCCAGTATGCGGGTGCGGAACAAACCGGCAAGCCAGCTGTCGGACACGATCAGCTGGAAGGCGCGATCGGTCGAGCGCAGCAGCCGCTGGGCCACCGGAACGCGCTCCTGCTCGTAGCTGTCGAGCAGCGCCGGGTCGGCACGCCCCTGGACGACAAGCGCCAGCTTCCAGGCGAGGTTGTAGGCATCCTGCAGGCCCGTGTTCATGCCCTGGGCCCCCATCGGGCTGTGGATGTGCGCGGCGTCGCCGAGGAGGAAGCAGCGCCAGTCGCGGAACCGCGCCGCCGCCCGGTGATGAATGCGGTAGGTCGAGAACCAGTGGCACGCCTTGAAGGCCAGATCGGTCCCGGCCTCACGGGCGATCGCAGGGACCAGCTCGTCAAACGTGAGGTCGTCCCGCTGTCGCATCGCCCTGGGCAGGATGCCGATCACGCGCCAGCGATCCGGGCCGCGCATCGGGAAAAACAGATGAAAGCCGTCCCGCCACAGATAGACGTTGAGCTCGCCCGGCTTCATCGCCCCGGTCGCCTCGGTGTCGGCCACGAAGAACGTGTGCTCGTAGGGTGCGCCGGGGAAGGTGATGCCGCTCATCTCGCGCACGGGGCTGCGCGAGCCGTCGCAGCCCGCCACCCAGGCGGTTCTGATCTGCCTGACAGTGCCATCCGGCTGCTTGAGCGTGACGTCGACGTGGTCTGGTTGCTGCTCGAACGCGATCAGCTCGGTGTTCCACTGCACATCCACGCCGTGACGTCGCAGGCTCTCGCCCAGGATGTGCTCGTTCTCGTCCTGGCCCAGCATCAGGATGAAGGGAAACGGGCTCAAGCTCTGGCCGATGTCGCCGATCGGGATGCGCGCGGTCCATCGTCCGTCGGCCCACATGTTGGCGCCGCCGCCCACGGCCCCCCGCGATAATGCCGTTTCGGCCACACCCATGCTGGCGTAGATCTCGAGCGTGCGGGCCTGCACGGCCATCGCCCGCGACTGCTGCGCCGGGCCGGAATGCCGGTCGATGATGATCAAGCGA
>DATEIF010000559.1:0-15026 GCA_035279205.1 Vineibacter sp. | reverse complement strand
TTCTCGCGGTGTGAGTTCGGGACGTGCGCGGTCCGGTTGAATCACCGCGGGCGTGTCAGTTGAGCCGCGCCGCCTTGGCCATCACCTCGACCGCCTCGAGCTGGCGCGAGCGCACCGACAGCGAATCGGCCCCCGAGTCTTCCCACGCGCGATAGCGTTGCATGATGCGCGCCGGCGGGCCCACGAGCGACTTCATATCGACCCATTCATCAGGAACCGTGGCGATCGCTTCGTCCTTGTGGCCGGCGAGGTAGAGTTCCTGGATGCGTTCGGCCGCGTCACCGAAACCGCGGTGGATCATCATGTCCTTGTGGAAGTTCTTGTTGCGGTGGCCCATGCCGCCGACATAGAGCGCGACCTCGGGTTTGAGCTTGGCCAGGGCGCCGGCGACGTCGTGGTCGACCTCGACATGCACCGAGGCGTGGATCGCGAAATCCTTGCGGCTCTTGCCGTTACCGGCGCGCTTGAAGCCTTCATCGAGCCAGGGCTGGCACTCCGCCAGCGATCCCGGAATGAAGCCCAGCGGCAGCCAGCCGTCGGCGATCTCGGCCGTGAGCTTCACCGTCGCCTCGTTGCTGGTGGCGAGATAGATCGGGATGTCCGGATTCATGTGCAGGATCGATTTCAGCGGCTTGCCAACGCCCATGGCGCCTTCACCGGTGTAGGGCAGGCTGATTTCCCGGCCGGCATGCGAGACCGGTCCGTCACGGCGGAAGATCTTGCGCATGATCGCCACGTAGTCGCGCATGCGGTAGTAGGGCTTGCCCCACGGCTCGCCGTACCAGCCCTCGACGATCTGCGGTCCGGAGACGCCCAGACCGGCGATGAAGCGGCCGCCGCCGGCCAGCGCATCGACCGTGCCGGCACACATCGCGGCATTGGCCGGCGTGCGCGCTGCCAGCTGCATGATACCGGTCCCGAGCTTGATGCGCTTGGTGAGCGCGGCGAGGTATGCCAGCGGCGTCACGGCGTCCGAGCCATAGGCTTCCGCCGTCCAGACCGAATCGTAGCCCAGTTCCTCGGCGCGCTGCACCAGTGCGACGGGGACATCGAGGTGGGCACGCGAATAGCCGATCGACAGGCCGAGCTTCATGGGGGTTCCCCTGGTACGCCGATGTTTATCGGCGCACGCTAGCTCAGTCCCCGGCCGTCGTCTCGGGTCGGGCGCCATGCGGTTTCGCTGGGTAAAGGCAGCGCTTTTGTCATCCCGAGCGGGATGGCCGGGCGGTTACGCCTCGGCTTACGTCACCAGCGGCCAGGTGCTGTCCTGCTTGGAGATGCGCGACACCGGCAGGGGCCAGTCGATCGCCAGCGCGGGATCGTCGTAGCGAAGCCCGCGGGCGGCATTGGGCGTGTAGGGCGCCGAGACCAGGTAGTTCACCTCGGTATCGTCGGCCAGCGTCTGAAAGCCGTGCGCGAAGCCGGCCGGCACATAGAGCATGCGAAACGCCGTCGGCGTCAGCTCGACACCGATCCATTGGTGGAACGTGGGCGAGCCCGGCCGGACGTCGATGATCACGTCGTAGATGGCGCCGCGCACGCAGCGCATCAGCTTGATCTCTTCGTGTGGCGCCAGCTGATAGTGCATGCCGCGGATGGTGCCGCGCGTCGTATTGACCGACACGTTGCCCTGTGCGAGCTCGGTGGAAAGGCCCTGGCGCGCGAATTCCTCGCGGCACCAGGAGCGCGCGAACTGACCCCGTTCGTCCCGGAAGGGCTCAAGCTCGATCACATAGGCGCCCTTCAGCGCTGTCTCACGAAAAATCATGCTGCCGCCAATAGAAATCGGAGTCGATCTGTTTGGTATCGAGGAGCTTCTGCAGCTGCCGCAGACGCGTGAAGGGGGGCGCGTTGAATTCCGGCTCCGTCATCGCGATGTGCTCGAACAGCGAGCGCATCTGGCGCGCGCCGCGTGCGGCCGTCCAGGCGCAGCGGAACCCCGGCAGCATGCTGTGGATCTTGTCAAACGAGACACGGTAGCTGCGGTTGTCGCCGGCGTTGTTGCCGAACTCGATCTTGCAGTTGGGGAAGGCCTCGCCGATGGCTTCGGCGATCTCGCGGACCCGATAGTTGTTATCGTTGTTGCCGACATTGAAGATCTGATTGGCGACAGCTTCGCGTGGTGCCTCCAGGGTGGCGGCGACCGCGCCGCAGATATCCTGGACGTGCACGAGGGGGCGCCAGGGTGTGCCGTCACTGGTCATGCTGATGCGGCCGGTGGTCCAGGCCAAGCCGGCGAGATTGTTCAGCACGATGTCGAAGCGGATGCGTGGCGAGGCGCCGAAGGCGGTCGCGTTGCGCAGGAACGTCGGGCTGAAGTTGTCGTCGGCCAGCGCCTGCACGTCGCGCTCGACCAGCATCTTGCAGTGCGCGTAGGCGGTCTGCGGATCGGGATCGGACGTCTCCGTCTTGGTGCTGTCACCGGCCGCGCCATAGATGCTGCACGAGGAGGCGTACACGAAGCGCGACACGCCAGCTTCCTTGGCTGCCTTGGCCAGCGCTACCGACCCGAGATGGTTGATCTCGTAGGTCTTCTTGGGATCGTGCTGACACAGCGGGTCGTTGGACAGCTCGGCGAGATGAACGACCGCATCGAAGCCCTCGAGATCCCGCGCCCCGAGCGTGCGGATGTCGCGGGTCAAGGTCGCCGGCCGGTCCTTGCCGTCATGGTACAGCAGCCCGGCGCGATAGAAGCCCGTGTCCAGGCCCACGACGTCGAAGCCGCGGGCAAGCAGCAACGGTGTCATGACCGAGCCGATGAAGCCGTCGGCGCCGGTGACCAGCACGCGCACTGATTTCGCGTTCGCCGCCGCGGCGGACTCGCGCACGGCCGGATTCGCCATCACCACGTCTTCCATTGCGCTTTCCCGCTTTCCCAGAAAGTCTCCAGAACGTGCTTGTCGCGCAGCGTGTCCATGTTCTGCCAGAAGCCGCGGTGGCGATAGGCGGCCAGCCGGCCCTCGCTGGCCAGCGTCTCCAGCGGCTCGCGCTCCCACGATGTGTCATCGCCGGCGATATAGTCCAGGGCCTGTGGCTCCACGACGAAGAAGCCGCCGTTGATGAAGCCGCCATCGTCGTTCGACTTCTCGCGGAAACCGGCGACGCGATCAGCGCCGTGCTCGAGGCTGAGCGCGCCGAAGCGGCCGGGCTGGCGTACGGCCGACACCGTCGCCAGCGCGCCTGACTGGCGATGGAAGGCGATGAGGTCGGTGATGTCGATGTCGGACACGCCGTCACCGTAGGTGAGGCAGAACGTCTCTTCATCGAGGTACTGGCGAACGCGCTTGATGCGCCCGCCGGTCATCGTCGCCTCGCCGGTGTCGACCAGGGTCACGCGCCACGGCTCCACGCCGTTGCGGTGCGTGCGGATGGCGTTGTCATGCAGGTCGAACGTGACGTCGGAGCGGGCCAGGACATAGTCGCGGAAATACTGCTTGATCAGGTTGCCCTTGTAGCCGCAGCAGATCACGAAGTCGTGGAGCCCGTGCGTGGTGTACATCTTCATGATGTGCCACAGGATCGGCTGGCCACCGATCTCGACCAGGGGCTTCGGCCTGATCGCGCTTTCCTCGCTGATGCGGGTACCGTAGCCGCCCGCCAGTATGACCACCTTCATGTCGCGGCCTCCGGCGACGCCCATGTAATGATACTGTTGTCTCAGATCACGCGCGTCGCGGACGAGTGATCAAGTTGTGGCACCTTGTTGAACTATTGCCTGTGTCATGCAGGACTGGCACTGCTAGGGAGGCAGCCCATGGGCGCAGTGGTTCGTTCATGGTTCGCGGGAGCTTTGTGTGGCGGACGCAGCCAGTGTGAACATGACTGAGGCGCCGCCAAATCAGCCGATGCAGCCCGCACGCGCTTCGCATGACCGCCGTAGGATCGCCGCCAACTTTCTGGCCGTCAGCCTGTCCAGCGGGATTGCCGTACTGATCGGCGTGCTGACCACGGCCTACAGCCGGCGCATGCTGGGACCGGTCGCGATCGGACAGGTGAACTGGAACGCTGCCGTTCTCGCTTGTCTGGCACTGATCGCGAGCCCAGGGTTGCAAATCGTGGGTCAACGCGACATCGCGGCGGACCCGAAGCAGACGGCGCCGCTGGCGTCGCTGGTGTTGAGCCTGCAGATGCTGCTGGCGGTAGCGGCCTACGTCATCGTGGTTGGCATCGCGATCGTCAATCCGCGCGGCGGTCAGACCGGGTTGCTATTGCTGCTGCAGGGACTCGCCCTCGTGGTCAGTGCCGGCACCGTCAGCTGGGTCCTGCAGGCGCACGAACGCATGGTGTGGCCGTCGATCGCGTCGCTGGCCGTCAATCTTCTGCAGATCCCGGTCCTCGTCGCGATCATCCACGGCCCCGACGATGTCTTTGCCTTCGTTCTCTACACGCTGCCTTTTTCGCTGGCTCTCATCGTCTTCAACTTCTGGTACCTGCACCGCCATCGCTTGTTGCGCTTCGGCTGGCTGAAGCTGAGGCTGTCCGGCGCCCGGCGGCTGCTGAGCGAATCATGGCCGCTGGCGCTGTCACAAGGTGCAGCGCTGCTGGTGATCAACGGCGGTGCCATCATCCTGGGCTTCACGCATGGCGATGAGGAAGTCGGCCATTACACGACGGCCTACAAGCTGATGCTGGTATCCACGGTGATCAGCGGCGCCATGCTGACAGCCTATTTCCCGGTTCTGTCCCGCGTCCGCCAGGATCCAGACCAGGCCGCGCGCGTCGCCCGCGAGTATCTGACGCTGCTGGCGTGGATGGGATTGCCGATCGCGGCCCTGGGCTGGGCCTGCGGCCGGCATGTCAACGACCTGATGTTCGGAGCCGCGTTCGCACGCAGCGGTCCGTACTTCGAGTGGCTGTGCCTCAATGTCGGCCTGACCTTCCTCAATATCGGCATCGGCACGCCGCTGCTGACATGGGGCTTGCAGAAACTGCACTTCAAGATCGCCGTGACCGGTGCGTTCGCCAACCTCGTGTTGAACCTGCTGGTCATTCCGCATTACGGCGGCTGGGGTGCGATTGCCAGCACGCTGGTCGCGGAAGGGGCGACGCTGGTCATGCTCGTGATCGCGCGACGGCGTCTGGCCATTGGCCGGCATCCGATCGTGTCGATCGCCTGGCCGCCGGTGGTGTGCTCGACGGCGGTCGCGTTGGCCATTGTCGCGTTGCCGCCAGGCGTCGATCGCTATTGGTGGGCCGAAGTCGTCATCGGCTCGATCGTGCTTGGCGGATGCATTCTCGTCTTCGAGCGCCGCATCGTGACCATGGCCTTGGCGCTGGTGAAACGCAAAGCGTAGGGGGCTCGCCCGCGCTGCGGTGGCGTGCTTCAGCGCAGGACGACGCGCACGAAGAAGTAGGCCGTGCGTGCCAGGACGGGCAGGGCGCGGCTGCAGCGCAGGGCTTCAGTAAGCTGGCGCCAGGCCGTCGCCCGATCACCGTTACGCCATAGCCGCTGCGCGCGGCGCAACGCGCGCACTGCGGCGGCCTTGCGCGCGGCGTAGCGGATACGCCGGCCCTGGTCCGGCGGTAGGGAGGCACACGAGATGTCGATCGATCGCCGCTCGTCGGCGACGTTCTCGCCGGTGCGCATGAGCCGGCTGCTGTCGGCCGCGGCGTGCAGCCGGTAGCAGGCCAGCGGCTCGGGCTCATAGAAGATTCGTTTGTGAAGCGCGATGCGCTTCCACATGTCCCAGTCCAGGCAATGGGCCAGCGAGGCGCGGAAGCCGCCCAGTTCCTCGTACGTGGAGCGGTGCACGGCGAAGGCCACGAACTGGATCAGCTGATCGACCATCTGGCGGGCCGCGAAGTCCTCGCCCAGGACGCCCGGCGTGCGCGCCTCGGCGTCGGTGATGCCCGTCCACTGGCTGTGCTCGTTGGTATAGATGATCCGGCACAGCGCAGCCCCCACGTCGGGATTTGCCGCGATGCCCTGGCGGGCGCGGGCGTAGAAGCCGGGACGCACGGTGTCGTCGCCGTGCAGGATATGGACCCAGTGTCCCTGTGCACGACGGATGCATGTATTGAAGTTTTCGACGATCCCGAGATTGGCCGGCTGTCGATAAAACCGGACGCGTCCACCGCCGAGTTCCCGCACCAGGGCCTCGGGATCGCCGGTTGTCGAGCAATTGTCGACCACCTCGATCTGCATCTCCTCGGCACCGGGATCCTGGCAGAGAACGCTTTCCAGCGTCTCCCGCAGATAATCCTCGGGGCAGTTGTAGATGGGGATCATCACCGACCAGAACGGCCGGGTCGTGCCGTCGGGCAGCGCAGCGATGGTGGGAATCGAGAGATCGGCTACCGGCAGTGGCGGAACGACAGCGACCCGCGCAGTCGGATCGAGCGGTCCTACGATGGCAGCGCCACTGAAGTCACCCGTGCGGAGGACTTCACCCATTGTTTCTCCACCTCACCCCGGGATCAGCCGGTGGACCCGCACATCCGGTAACGTCCCATCGGCGCAATGTTACCAGAACCTGCCCACGGCCGGCGGGGGAGCTGCAGTGACCAAACTGTGGCTCACGTGGTGCGGTCACGACGATGTTAGGCCACCGCGGCAAAGGTGCCGCCGAATGCGGTTTCCTGCTGCTCGCGCAGCTGGTCGATCAGCCGACCGCTCGGCACATCGACGTCGGCGTAGCGCAGCACCTGGTCCTTGGCGACGTCGTGCCGCAGCCGGCACCCGGGCGCGATCCCCATGGGCAGAAGACGTTCGCTGCGCACGGTGTCGGCGTTGTCGCATTGTCCGTAGGTCATGTAGTGGCCGATGTCGTCCAGCACCTCTCCGGCCTTCAGGTTCTTCTTCGCCGTGGCGATGACCTCGACGCACGGCGCGCCGGCGGGGGTCAACGCGGCGTCGTTGAAGAGGACGGCACGGGCGATTGTGTTGGGTACTTCGAAATGGCAGAGGTGGTAGGGGGTGTGGAAACAGTAAAGCGGGCCTTCGCCGAGCTTGTAGAGGTTGAGGTAGTGGCGCTGCTGGGGGTGCTCGATCGTGCCCAGCACGAACACCCCCGGACCCGGTGCGGCGCCAACGACATAGTCGACGATGCCCGGGCCGTTGATGAAAGCCTCCGCCGGCAGCAGCTTGGCAGCCTCCTCGATCGGCGTACCGGCAGCCACCGTCGGCCCGAACATGCCACGCCGGCCGACGCCCATGCCGGTGGCATTGGCAACGATGGCCTGCTCAAACGAAATCTTGGTGCCGTCCGCGAACGACGTCACCATGCTGGCTTTCTGCCCCCATTTGCGGGCAAAGCTTTCCTGCGTCGTCGGGTTGCGGTGCGGGTCGTGCAGTCCCTTGATGTTACCGCACAGTACCGGACGCACGCCGATGCCACGGACGAACCGGTAGAGGTTCATCGTGACGCCCGGCTGGTCGCCGTCGACATTGGTGTAGATGACGCCGTTGGCGTCGGCCCGGCGCTTCAGCAGCGGTCCCACCGTGCCGTCGAGTTCGGCATTCATCAGGATGGCATGCTTGCCGTTGTCGATGGCCGCACAAACGGCCTCCGCCGCATACTCGATCGACCCGGTCACCTCCAGGATGGCATCGATGCCCTCGGCGGCGCACAGCAGCCGCCAATCTTCGGTCACGGCCGGCCGGCCGGCCGCGATCGCCGCCTGAAGCTGGGCCACGGTGTCGACGTGCCGCGTGTCGGTCTGGCCGGCTTCGGCGTAAGCCTGCACCGCCGCATCAAGGCGACGGGTGGCGATGGCAGCCAGGCGTATGCCGGGGACGGCCGTCTTGATCTGCAGGGCGATGCCCCGCCCCATGAAGCCGGCCCCGATCATGCCGACCCGGATCGGCCGGCCTGTTCGCTCACGTTCTTGCAGTACGCGGTCCACTATGATCATGCTGGCATTTTGCCAGCAAGCGGCAGGGGATATGCGTGATCGATCGGTGTCCTCGCCGACGGCGCACGGGCTAAACGCTTTCTCTCATGCCGGGTGCTGAGGTTCGGTATGTCGCGTACCGGTGAGAGCCTGATACACGAACTGAAACGCCCGTGCCTGGAAGGTGCTGCGCTCCGCGCGCCGGGCGAATTGTGCTGCCGCGGCGCGGTGCTCGGCGGCACGCTCGTCCAGGGTCATATGCTGGCGGTGACCGGCCGACAGCTTGACGGACTGCACGGCAAAGCGTGTCCCGAAGGAAAGATCGTGCCGCTGCAGGAATTTGCGCCACATGTGGAGATCGGTCCACACATCCGGCGGCGCCGGGCTCCAGCCGATCGGCAGGCAGCGATAGGCTGACAGGCGATAGCCCGCCGCCGTCGGGCCGAAGAAGTTCCAGGCCTCCTCGCACATGCGCCGGCGGACCTGCGGATCGGCCAGATCGCCGAGGTGGACGGTCACGTCGCCATGGGCCGACAGTTCCGCCTGCAGCAGATTGCCGAAATCGACGCGGTCGAGCAGCAGTGCCAGCTCATCGAGGTGATCGGGGAACCACAGGTCGTCGTCGCCGATCTGGGCGACGAAGCGCGATGCCGACCGGGCCAATGCGGCGTGACGGTGCACTTCACCGTGTCGTTCACCCTTGTCGAACGGGAAGACGTGCACGCGCGGATCGCGCGCGGCGAACGACCGGGCGCAGTCGACGGTCTCACCGGGCGCGCCATCACAGACGATGAACAGCTCGAAGTCGGGCACCGTTTGCGCCAGCACGGTCTCGATGGCGAACGGCAGGAGAGTCGGCGGCCGGTGAACCGGCAGCAGGACAGTGAAAAGCGGCGGCGCCTTGGTCATGCGAAGCTGGCCAGACGGCGCAGGTCGTGTATTCTCTCGACGATCAGCAGCCCTTCCCGTGCCGAGGATCGCGGCGGGGGACCGCCCTTCAGATGCGAGACGAAGGCCTGCAGCTCCCGCAGCAACGGCATGGCGTCACCCACATCGATATGGCCCGGCTTGCCGGCATCGCGCTGAGGCGCGCCTGACGCGACAAGGATTCGATCGTCGTAGGAATCGGCCAGCTGGGCCACGCCCTCGCTGCCGACCACGACGACGGCACGTCGCGACGTCGGATGATGGGCCGAAATCTCGACCGTGACGTGCACGCCGCCGGTGTCGTCCTGAAGTGTGGCGAGCAGATCGGAGCCCGGCCTTTGGGGGACGGGACTGAAGGCCGTTCGCGGGGCGGGAATGTCACCGAGGATTTCAAGCACGATGGCGAGATCGTGCGGCAGCAGGATCCAGACCGCATCGACATCGCGATGCGGGTTGTCCCAGCCCAGGCGATAGGTGCGGATCGCCAGGATCTCGCCCAGCGCGCCGGAGCGAGCCTGTTGGCCGAGCGCCTCGATTGCGGGATGGTAGCGCCACTTGTCCATGACGAAGAGGCGCTCGCCAGCACGATCGACCAAGCGCCGGGCGGCGGCGAGGTCATTGGTGAGGGGCTTTTCGACAAAGAGGGGCCGTTGCCGGTCCAGCAACGCTTCGATCGCGGCGGCATGCAGGGCGGTGGGCGTCGCGACCACATAGCCGTCGACATCCGGCAGGGCGCCGAGATGGTCATGCACCGAGATGGCGCCGGCTGCGCGCGCTGCATCCTGGCTCATCTGGCTCGGCGCCGCCACGTGCACTCGGGCACCCAGCGCGCGAAGGTCGCGGAAGATGTGTCGTCCCCAGCGCCCGAAACCGACGAGGCCGATCGACGGACCCGGCTGGGCCGCCGCCGTCACTGAGTGATCCCTGGCGTCAGGGCCTCACGGCGATGCTCGAACGCCGCGCACATCTCCTGGTAGGTTCCCGCCTGCCGGTCGCGCTCGGACAGGGATGGATTGCTGTCCGGCCACGGCAGGCCCAGCTCGGCGCTGTCGAAGCGACACCCCAGTTCGTCCAGCGGGTTCCAGTATGCCGACACAGCGTAGATGTGCGTCGAGGGTACCGGAAAATAGAAACCGTGGCAGACACCGGCCGGAATGGTGATCGCCTGCGGCGCAGTGGCGTCGATCGTCATGATGCGTGACCAACCGACGGAACGGCCGTGCCGACGCATGTCGTGCAGACCCAGCACCAGGGTACCGGACAGCACGACGAGATAGTCGTCGTGCACGACATGGGCATGCACACCCCGCAGGACGCCGGCCCGACTGTGAACGGCATTCCACTGCACGGCGTGGCAGCCGACACCCCATTCTTCACGGAAGATCTCGGTGAATACACCGCGGTCGTCGGGATGGGATTTCAGGGATCGAATATGAACGCCCGCGGGTAGGAAATCATCGGTGACCATAACTGACGACCGCAACCTTCTGCGATGAATGCGTCCGTTCCTATCGCGGCCGCCACAATAATCGTCATTCAATGGCGTGCAACAATTTCGTGGGTGCGCATGTGGATGGCCTATGCAATCGTTTGCGCATGGGCGCCTGTTGGCAGACACGTGTCCGGCAACGGTGAGAACAATCGGAGGAAGGCGGGTCATGAAGAAGGAAATCATCAATCCGCCGGGTGTGTACGAACATCCGGCGTTCGCGCGGGTCGTGACGATTCAAAGTCCGGGGAAACTGATCTTCATCGCCGGTCAGACACCATCGGACGAAAACTACGACCCCGTGGCACCGGGTGACTATCGCGCGCAGTACATCAAGGTGATGGAGAATCTCGGCATCCAGCTGGCGGCGGCCGGCGCCAGCTGGGACGACGTCGTCTTCCGCCGGATCTTCGTGCTGGATGTCGATGCGTACATACGAATGATCCGCAGCCCGGACCTGCCTGTCTACTACACGCCGGGCCGAATGCCGCCGAGCACGACGATTGGCGTGACACGTCTGTCCAAACCCGAGTTCCTCATCGAAATCGATCTGATGGCCGTCGTCGGGTAGACCGCAGCCAGCTCATTCCAGTGGTGATGATGCGAATTCGGGCAGGGCCTCGGCGCGCTGCGACAGGCGGTCCAGCGCCGGGTAGGCGTCGGCGCGCACGACATCACGGAGGACGAAGCCGGTAAAACGCCAGGCGACGGCGGCCGTAATGTCGGCCTGGAGCGGGCGGCTACCGAACAGCCAGGTGTCGCCGGTGCCCAGCTCGGCCTCCAGCAACCGGTATGCCGCCAGCAGCTGGCCGCGTACGCGGTCGAGCCAGGGCTGATGGTGCTTGTCGGTCGGGCGCAGCGTGGTTTCATACACCATCTGCACGGTCTTCTCGCAGGCCGCCAGCGCCAGGCCGATGATGCGCTGGGCCCGCGCATGATCGGCAAGATCGGTCGGCGTCAGGCGCCGCTCCGCCGGCACCAGCCGCTCGACATGCTCGAGGATCAGGCCGGAATCCATCAGCACCACGCCGTCCGGGGTCACGAGGGTCGGCGCCTTCACCACCGGATTGACGGCGGCGAAGTCGTCGTATTGGCGGAACACCGACACCGGTTCGTGGCTGAACGGCACGCCGAGGCGCTTCAACGACACCGCGACGCGCCGCACATACGGCGAGTCCATCATCCCGATCAGACGCATATCGCATTGGCCTCCCAGGCTCAGTCCCGCGGATGGTGGCATGGATTGCCGAGGCATGGCATGATGAGTCATCGGGCAGATGTCGTTTCTGCCGATGAATTCAAACCATCACGGTCTCCTGCCATGCGGATCAACGGCGGCCTCGACGACAAGGATCTCGCCATTATCGAGGCCCTGCAGGCGGATGGGCGCCTGCCGCTCTCCGAGCTTGGCCGCAAGATCGGCCTGTCGCAGCCGGCGATGTCGGAGCGGGTCAAGCGTCTGGAGGATCGCGGAGTGATCGCAGGCTACGGCGCGCGCATCAGTCCGCAGGCGTTGGGCCTGGGCATGATGGCCATCGTCCGCCTCAAGACCACGCACGAGCATATCCGCGCCTGCCTGAAGAAGTTCGCCGAGCTGCCCAATGTCATCGAGGTTCATCGGGTCACGGGCGAGGACTGTTTCATCTTGAAGGTGGTCGTGCCGGCCCCCGACAGGCTGGCGGTCGTGGTCGACGCGCTGGGGCGCTTCGGCGCCGTGACGACATCGGTGGTGCTGCGCAGCGAGCAGTCCAAGCCGATCACGAAGGACCTCATCAAAGGCGGCGGCCTCGCCTGGCGGCCGTGACGAAACGGTTGAAGATCGCCGCCGATGACATCATAGTGCGCCCCCCAACGCAGACCGGGAAGGAGGCCTCCATGATTGTCGTTGCATTCCACCCGGCTGGCGGAGACCGGTCAGCGATCTGACGTGGTTGGGCGGTCGGAACTGACCCTCACCGCATATCGTCTACCTTCTCTCGATCCAGCCAAAACGCCGGCGTCTGTCCGCTGTCAGTGGAAGGCGCGCGTTCAGGCCTTTTCTGCCATGCGCGCCCGCGGACTTCGCGCGGCGCCAAGCTGGTTCGAGACTCATGACATTCTCCGATTCCGATCTGGCCGCTTTCGGCTGGAATGACTTCTTTGCTGCACAGTACGCACCTGACGACCAAGTCATTCCGGTCCGGGTCGTGGCCGTCCATCGCGGCGCCCTCCACGTGGCCGGCCCCGCTGTCGATACGCTGATGCCGCCGTTCTTCGGCGATGCCGGTGACGAGGAAGCCGCCGCCACGGTGGGCGATTGGCTGCTGCTTGATGCCGCGACAGGGCGTCCGCGGTGCCTGCTGCGGCGGCGCAGCCTGTTCAAACGCCGCGCGGCGGGGACCGGCCGCGCGCTGCAGCTGATCGCAGCCAATGTCGATACGCTGTTCGTCGTGTCGTCGTGCAATCAGGACTTCAACGTCGCGCGGCTGGAACGCTATCTGGCGTTGGCACGCGAGGCTGACGTGACGCCGGTCGTTGTGCTCACCAAGGCAGACCTCACAAACGCGCCGGCATCTTACGCGGGTGCCGCGGCAGGGCTGCTGCCGGGCCTCATGGTGAAGGCCGTCGATGCGCGAACGGCAGCCGGTGTCGCCGATCTTGCGCCGTGGTGCGCGCCTGGCCGCACGGTCGCGCTGGTGGGCTCCTCGGGTGTGGGAAAGTCGACGCTGATCAACACGCTGACGGGCACCGACGAGATTGCGACGCAGGGCATTCGCGCCGCCGATGACCGCGGGCAGCACACGACGACCGCGCGCGCACTGCATCGCCTGCCGTCCGGCGGCTGGCTGCTGGATACGCCGGGAATGCGCGAATTGCAGTTGAGCGACGTGCGCGCGGGGCTCGATGACGTGTACGGCGATATCGTGACGCTGGCGCGCGCGTGCCGGTTTGGCGACTGTCGTCACGACAGCGAGCCAGGATGTGCGGTCCGGGCCGCGATCGAGGCGGGATCACTTGACCCCGGTCGTCTGCTCCGCTGGCGCAAGTTGATGGCCGAGGATTCTCACAACAGCGAAAGCCTCGCCCAGCGGCGCGCGCGCAGTCGGGCCTTCGGCAAGATGGCCAGGCGCATCATGAAGGACAAACGAACGCGATGGCAGGAATGACACCGCTTTCGCTATAGGAACACGGGTCCAGGAGGACGGTCATGAGCGATTGGAAACTGCCATGGGACGGGGGCTGCCGCTGCGGGCAGACCCGGTTCCGCGTGAGCGCACCACCGTTGCTGACGGCAGCCTGCCACTGCACCGGCTGTCAGCGGATGACGGCCAGTGCCTTCTCGCTGACGATCGGGGTGCCGTCACAGGGCTTCGACGTCACTGCCGGCGAGCCGGTCATCGGCGGGCTGCAGGGCGCCACGCGCCACTATTTCTGCCCGCACTGCAAGAGCTGGATGTTCACGCGTCCGGACGGATACGACCAGTTCGTCAACGTGCGTGCGACCATGCTGGATGACCACAGCTGGTTTGTCCCGTTCATCGAGTTCTGGACCCAAGAGAAGCTGCCGTGGGCCAGCACACCGGCGGCGTTCAGCTACGCCACTCAGCCGGCCTTCGATGAGTATGCCAAGCTGCTGCAGGATTTTGCCCAGCGTGGCGCGCGGCCAGCCTGACGGCCGTTCGCACCTCGGCCCATCAGCGCTGGCGGAAGTCGTAGCGCGGATCGGGCGGCAGGATGTCCATCGGCTGCTGGTTGATCGTCTGTGCGGCCTGGATCGAGTTCACGCGGATTTCCGTCGTGCTCAGGCGTCGCGAGAAGCCGGGATAGTTGCCGCGTTCCGAGATGCTGTTGGTTAGCACCAGCTCGTCCCACAAGGCGGCGCGAATGTGGATGCGAACGACGCCGCCGGCCTCGATGCCGGTGAGCACCGGGTCGCGCCCGTACTGATTGAAGACCGCGTCGTGCGCGGCATCGAGCGCACGGGACAGCTGGCCGCCGACCAGATCCTGCGGGTCGAGGATCCGGCCGATGCGGTTGCGGGCGTTACGGGCCACGCCGCGATAGACCAGCATCTCGGGGCCCGTGCAGCGCGGCACCGGTGCCTGGCGCCAGCTTTGCGGGATGGTGTTGATATCGACGGTCGGCAGGCCGGGCATGGCGGTTCTCCAGCGCCTGTGACGATGTCAAACGGTACAGCCATCAGGATGCCGACACCAGAAATGCGGCATCCCCGGCGCCGTGTGTTCCCGCGTTATGCCGCCAGCGCGTCGCTGCGGCGGTCGTGGTGGACGATGCGGCCGGCCACGATCGTGGCCACCACCCGCGGCCAGCGCGGATCATGGGCATCCACCAGGATGATATCGGCGCGTTTCCCGGCGGTCAGGCTGCCGCGGTCGGCCAGGCCCACGGCCTGTGCGGCGTGCTGCGAGACCAGCGGCCAGAATCGGCTCACGTCGCCACCGTGATCGCGTGCCAGCCGGAAGGGCGCGTGCAGCAGGGCAGGGTAGTAGTAGTCCGACGTCAGCACGTCGCAAATGCCGTCGGCAACCATCTCGGCCGCCGACACGCCCGACAGGTGGCTGCCGCCGCGCACGACGTTGGGTGCGCCCATCAGCACGTGGTCGCCATCGGCGCGGGCGGCCTGCGCCGTCTCGCGGTTCTTGGGGAATTCGCAGAGTGTGCAGCCCAGCGCATGCAAGGACTCGCGCTGCGCCGGCGTTTCGTCGTCGTGGCTGGCCAACGGCACGCCGTGCTGGCGCGCCGCGGCGGCCAGGGCCTCGATGGCCGACGGCACGGC
>DATEIF010000558.1:0-3438 GCA_035279205.1 Vineibacter sp. | reverse complement strand
GCCAATCGCACCGCCGACGCCGCGGCGCTTGTTGCAATTTCGCCATGATCGGTTTATAGGTTACGCATTGTAGCACTCGAACCGGGAGGGATTTGCATGACTATGCTGATTTCGCAGATCGACCGCCCGCGTTCGCTTTTTATGTCGGGCGTCCGCGCTTTCTGAGCGCCATTTTTGCCGACAGCGGTCGGGCCTGACGTCCCGATCTCCCAAGCTTCCCAACGAGTTACCGATTTAAACGACGCGTTGCGTGTGCCCCTCGGCCACTCGATTCGCGTCCCAAGTAGATGGAGCCGGCGTGTGCGCGCAAAGCGCAGCCGGATGACGCCATGACCGCCAAGAGAAAAGACCGGCCGGCCGCGATTAGCGTGGTGCTGCCCTTCGTGTTCCGCCACTGGCTGGAGCAGCCGCGCCGTGCGGCCACCGTCGCCGGCGGCCTGTTGGGCGCCACGGTTGCCGACCTCTTCATGCCCGTGTTTTCGGGCCAACTGGTCGACGCGCTGACCCGCGGCACCGAGGATGCCGGCGCGCGCCATGCCGCGTTCGCCGCCTTCGGCGGCATCGTGGCGCTGGGCCTGACCTCGATGATCCTGCGGCTGATCGGCCTGCAGGCGATCGTGCCGTTCACGCTGCAGATCATGTCCGACGTGGCGCGCGATGCCTTCATGCGGGTGCAGCGCTTCTCGACTGATTGGCACGCCAATTCCTTTGCCGGCTCGACCGTGCGCAAGATCACGCGCGGCATGTGGGCGCTCGACCTGCTCAACGACACCATCCTGATGGCGCTGGCGCCGTCGCTGACGGTGCTGGTGGGCTCGATGATTCTGCTCGGCCTGCACTGGCCGCAGCTTGGCCTGGTGATCCTGGTCGGCACGATCGTCTATGTCTCGATGACGCTGGTCTTTTCGGTCCGCTTCATCGCGCCAGCTGCGCGCGTCTCCAATGCCTGGGACACCAAGGTTGGCGGCACGCTGGCGGACGCCATGACCTGCAACGCCGTGGTGAAATCCTTCGGCGCGGAAGCGCGCGAGGATGACAGGCTCGAAGGCGTCATTGCGCGCTGGCGCGCGCGGGTGCGGCGGACCTGGTTTCGCTACAACTACACGTCCACGGCGCAGCTCACGGTGCTGCTGTGCTTCCGCGCGTCTGTCGTCGGCGGCGCGATCCTGCTCTGGATCGCGGGCCGCGCCACGCCGGGTGACGTTACCTATGTCCTGACCAGCTACTACATCATCCATGCGTATCTGCGCGATGTCGGCATGCACATCAACAACCTGCAGCGCTCGGTGAACGACATGGAGGAGCTGGTGGCAATCCATGACGAGCCGATCGGCATAGCTGACGCAGCCGACGCGACGCCGATCGACGTTGTGGGCGGACGCATTGTCTTCGACAACGTCACGTTCCTCTACGGCGGGCATCGCGCGCCGCTGTACGACGGACTGTCGGTCGACATCCGTGCCGCCGAGCGCGTTGGCCTCGTCGGGCGCTCCGGCTCCGGCAAGACGACCTTCGTCAAGCTGGTGCAGCGGCTCTACGACGTCTCCGGCGGGCGAATCCTGATCGACGGCCAGGATATCGCTGACGCGACGCAGCAATCGTTGCGCAGCCAGATCGCGATCGTCCAGCAGGATCCGATCCTGTTTCACCGCTCGCTGGCGGAGAACATCGCCTATGGCCGGCCCGGCGCCAGCATGGCGGCGATCGAGCAGGCGGCGCGGCTGGCGAATGCGCACGACTTCATCCTGCGGCTGCCGAAAGGCTACGGCACGCTGGTGGGCGAGCGCGGCGTCAAATTGTCGGGCGGCGAACGGCAGCGCGTGGCGCTGGCGCGCGCTTTCCTGGCGGATGCGCCGGTGCTGATCCTGGACGAGGCGACGTCGAGCCTCGATTCGGAGTCGGAAGGCCTGATCCAGCAGGCGATGGAGCGGCTGATGAAAGGCCGCACCTCGATCGTGATCGCGCATCGCCTGTCGACGGTGCGCAGCCTCGACCGCATCCTGGTGTTCGACCGCGGCAAGATCGTCGAGCAGGGCACGCACGCCTCGCTGACGGCGCGCCCCGGCGGCATCTATCGCGGCCTGTTCGAGCGGCAGGCCACCGAATTCATCTCGGCGGCGGAGTGAATTGCATGGCGCGTGGTTGACGGACGAATGTCTGATAGCCACGCGCCGAAAAATGGATTTTGACGATGAAAGACCTGACGCGCGGCTCCATTGTGAGCCACATCCTGAGCATGGCGCCGCCGATCGTCGCCGGCATGATCACCATCATGATCTGCCAGCTCGTCGACCTGTACTTCGTCGCTGACGCCGGCGAAGCCGCCGTCGCAGGCGTGGCCGCGGCGGGCAATGCCGGATTCCTGATCAACGGCTTCATGCAGGTGCTGGGCGTCGGCACGGTTGCGCTGATGTCGCACGCCGTGGGGCGCAAGGACCGCGCTGACGCCAGCCTGATCTTCAATCAGGCGATCGTTCTGTCGGTGCTGTTTGGCCTGTTGACGCTGGTCGTGGGAGCCTTGCTGGCACGGCCCTATATGCGTGCGGTGGCCGCCGATGAGGCCACCGTCGAGGCTGGAACGATATTTCTGTTGTGGGTAATGCCGGCGCTGGCGCTGCAATTCGTGACGCAAGTGATGGGGGCCGGGCTGCGGGCGACCGGCATCGTCCGGCCGACCATGCTGATTCAGGTGGCTGCCGTCCTCATCAACATCGCGTTGGCGCCGGTGCTGATCGCGGGCTGGGGCACCGGCCACGCGTTCGGCGTTGCCGGCGCAGGCCTGGCCAGCTCGATCGCGGTCCTGATCGCAGCGCTGATGCTGTTTGCATATTTCCACAAGTTCGAGCGCTATGTCAGCTTCGAGCCGGCGCAGTGGCGTCCCCAGTTCGGCCAGTGGAAACGCATCGTCAACGTCGGCCTTCCAGCTGGCGGCGAGTTTGCGATCATCTTTGCCTGGATGGGCGTGATCTATTATGTGCTGCGCGATTTCGGAGCGGCGGCCCAGGCCGGCTTTGGCATCGGCACGCGGGTGCTCGGCCTGATCCAGATGCCGGCGCTTGCGGTTGCACTCGCTGCGGCCCCGATCGTCGGCCAGAATTTCGGCGCCGGCAATGGCGAGCGCGTGCGGGAAACTTTCATGAAGGCGCTGGCGATCGCGACCGCTGTGATGATCGGCTTCACGATCCTCGCGCAGTGGAAAGCTGGCCTCTTGCTCACGGGATTCTCCGAGGATCGGGAAGCCATCGCGGTTGCAACGCAGTTCCTGCAGCTGGTGTCGCTGAATCTCGTCGTGCAGGGCGTGACCTTCATCTGCAACAGCACGTTCCAGGGTCTCGGCAATACCACGCCGGTGCTGCTCAGCTCGAGTTCGCGCCTGATCTTCTATGCGGTGCCGGCGATCTGGCTCTCGACGCGGCCGGGCTTTGCCATCGAACAGGT
>DATEIF010000557.1:0-5780 GCA_035279205.1 Vineibacter sp. | reverse complement strand
AACGCAAAGATTGTCATCCCGAGCGCAGCGAGGGATCCAGGCGCCTTCCCTGGATCCCTCGCTGCGCTCGGGATGACGCCAGCGGCCATCATTGCCGCCCAGCCTTCGCCTGCTGCATGGCGCACCAGACACGATCGGGTGTGGCCGGCATGTCGAGCTGCGTGACGCCGACCTCCGCCAGCGCGTCCATGATCGCGTTCATGACGACAGGCAGTGCACCGACGGTACCAGCCTCGCCGGCGCCCTTGGCGCCCAGCGGATTGAACTGGGTCGGGACCGGATTGCTCTTGATCACGACGTCGCTCATGGAGTCCGCCCGCGGCATGGCGTAGTCGAGGAAGCTTGCCGTCAGCAGCTGCCCCGACTCGCGGTCCCACACCACCTGCTCCATCAGGATCTGGCCGACGCCCTGCGCAACGCCGCCGTGGATCTGGCCCTTCAAGCCGATGGGATTGATGACGGTACCGACATCGTCGACGACGGCATAGCGCTGCAGGCTCACGACACCGGTGTCGGGATCGACCTCGACCTCGCAGACATGGCAGCCGTTGGGGAACGTGTCCTTGGGTGCGACGTAGGTGGCGTTCTCGTAGAGACCACCCTCGAAGCCGGGCGGCAGCCGCGCCGGCTGGAACGCCGCCATCGCGACCTGCTTCAGGTTTACGATCCTGTCGGTGCCGGCAACCCGGAAGCTGCCGTCAGCGAACTCGATGTCCTGGGCAGCCGCCTCGAGCAGATGGGCGGCGATCTTCGTGCCCTTGTCGATCACCTTGTCGGCGGCGAGATAGAGCGCCGAGCCGCCCAGCACCGTCGAGCGCGATCCCATCGTGCCCATGCCGAAGGCCACCCGATCAGTGTCGCCGTCGATGAACTGCACGTCCCCGGGGTCGATGCCGAGCCGTTCGTGCAGGATCTGCTTGTACATGGTCTCATGCCCCTGGCCCTGCGCCTTGGTGCCCATCAGCATCATGGCCGAGCCGCTGGGGTTGAAACGGATCTCGGCATATTCCGGCTGCGCCGTGCCGGCCGCCTGCTCGATGGCATTGACGATGCCCAGGCCGCGCAAGCGCCCGCGGCGGCGCGACTCCTCGCGCCGGCCAGCGAAGCCCGCGACGTCGGCCAGGGTCAGCGCCATGTCCAGGTTCTTCTCGAACTCGCCGCAATCGTAGTACGGCCCCAGCGGGCTCTGATACGGCAGCGCCGACGGCGGCAGCATGTTCTGGCGCCGCAGCGCCACGCGGTCGACGCCCAGTTCGCGCGCCGCATCGTCGATCAGTCGCTCGATCAGGTAGATCGCCTCCGGCCGGCCGGCGCCGCGATAAGGCGCCGTGGGGTTGGTGTTGGACAGCAGCCCGGTGATGTGCACGTAGGCGGCCGCAATGGCGTACACGCCGTTGACGGTGCCGATCATGCCGAACGGCGTCAGCAGGTTGCGGTCGGAGCCGATATAGGCGCCGATGTTGGCCAGCATATGCAGGCGCAGGCCGATGAACTTGTTGTCGGCATCGAGCGCCAGCTCGATATCGCCGATATTGTCGCGCCCATGCTCGTCGGCCATCACCGCCTCGGAGCGCTCGCAGGTCCATTTGACCGGCCGCCGCAGCTTGCGTGCCGCCCACAAGGTCAGGCGATGCTCGACATACTGCCAGCCCTTGGTGCCGAAGGCGCCGCCGACGTCGCCCGCGATCACCCGCAGCTTGCTCTCCGGGATGCGAAAGACATGCTGGGCCAGCATGTTGCGCACGCGATGGGGATACTGCACGTCGGCGTAGAGCGTGAGCCGATCCTCGCCGGGATCGTAGGCGCCCAGCGTGCCACGCGGCTCCATGTACTGGGCATGCACGCGGGTGACGACATAGCGGCGGCGAATGACGCGCGCGGCTTTCTGGAAGGCAGCCTCGGTCGCCGCCTTGTTGCCGCGCTCGACCACGTTGGAGATGTTGTCAGGGCACTCGTCCCACACCGCCGGCGCGCCGGGTTCGACGGCGTGCGCCGTGTCGGTCACCGACGGCAGCGGCTCGTAGTCGACGACGACCAGATCGGCAGCGTCTTTCGCCTGCGCCAGCGTGTCCGCGACAACCATCGCCACGGGATCGCCGACATAGCGCACCCGGTCGATGACCAGCGCCGGGCGCTGCGGCGCGAACATCGGTGATCCGTCGGGCCGCTTGCGCGGCATGGTGGCCTTGGGCATGCCCAGGCCGTCGGCTGCGTAGTCGGCACCGGTGTAGACCGCGACGACACCGGGCGCCTGTCGCGCTGCGTTGGTATCGATCGACCGGATCTTCGCATGCGCATGCGGCGAGCGGAGAAAGACGGCGTAGGCCTGGCCGGGAAGACTCCTGTCGTCGATGTAGCGCCCCTGGCCGCGCAGCAAGTGCGGGTCTTCGAAGCGAAGAACGGGCTGTCCGATACCGTATTTACCCATGAACAGAACCTCCGCCCATCACTGGCTGTTCAAGATGCGCGCCAGCGGCTTCCACTTGGCGATATCCGCTGCAACGCGCTCGCGAAACGCCGCCGGGGTGCCGGCATATACCTCGTTGCCGAGCTCTTCCAATCGCTGTCGAACAGCCGGCTGGTCGACCGCAGTCCGGATGGCGGCCGCCAGCCGATCGATGATCGCGGCCGGCACACCGGCCGGCGCCGTAAAGCCCAGCCATGACACGACGTCGAAGCCAGGCACGGTCTCGGCAACGGCAGGCACATCCGGGAAGTGCGAGGATCGCTCCTTGGACGTCACCGCCAGCGCGCGCACTTTGCCCGCCTTCAGCAGTGGCTGCGCGCCGGTGACCGTGATGACATGCAGGTCCAGGCGACCGGTTGTCAGATCGCCAAGCGGCTGCGCCGGGTTGCCCTTGTAGGGAACGTGCAGCAGGTCCACCCCGGCCTGGCCGCGCAAAAGCTCGATCGTCAGGTGCAATGTGCCGCCGATGCCGGAACTGCCATAGCTCAGCTTGCCCGGTTCGCGTCGTGCCGCCGCCAGGTAGTCCGCCAGCGTCGTGAAGCGGGAATCGGGCGCCACCACCAGCACGAAGGGAAACCGGGTCACCGTGGAAATGAAGGCAAAGTCGCGCAGCGCGTCGTATGGCAGCGCCGGGTCGATCGCCGATACGGCAGCCTGGCCGCCGGTCATGAGATAGAGCGTGTGGCCATCGGCCGGCGCGCGCGCCACCATGGCCGCTGCCACGCGCTCGGCGGCGCCCGGCTTGGGATCGACGGCAACCTGCTGTCCCAGCAACTCCGTCAGTGGCTGCGCCAGGTGGCGCGCGATCACGTCAGGGTTTGATCCGGCATCATAGCCGTGCACGATGCGGATCAGACGCGAGGGAAACCCCTGCTGTGCGGCAGCCCTCTGGGACGCCGCGACCGCAAACGCGGCACCGGCGGCGAACAGAGTCCGACGGCGCAGGTATCCATGCATGTCCGCCTCCCTTTTGACGCCTCTCCCCGCGAGAGCGGGGAGAGGGAGGGGCCCGCGCGTAGCGCGGGAGGGTGAGGGGTACGACCGTCCGGTCTCCGCTTTCCGGCGCATGGCCCCGCCGTCCCTACCCCTCACCTTCCTATGCCTTCGGCATGGGCCCCTTCCTCTCCCCGCTCTCGCGGGGAGAGGAGAAGTCGCAGGTTCCGCTGGTCCTCATAGTAATCCCTCCCGCGGTCATACGCCGAGATAAGCCTCGCGGATATGTGACTGTTGCAACAGGTCGGACGGCACGCCGGATGAAACGATGCGGCCCTGCTCCAGCACGTAGGCGCGGTCGGCGATCTCCATCGCCTTGAGCACGTTCTGCTCGACGAGCAGGACCGCCACGCCCTCCTCCCGTACCTTGCGCACGATGTCGAACATGTCATCGACGATCGCCGGCGCCAGCCCCAGCGACGGCTCGTCGAACAGCATCAGGCGCGGGCGCGCCATCAACGCTCGGCCGATGGCGACCATTTGCTGCTGGCCGCCCGACAGCAGTCCGGCCATCTGTTCCCGCCGCTCCCGCAGTATCGGGAACAATCCGTAGACCCGTTCCAGAGACGCGTCACGGGCGGCGCGCGCCGCCGGCAGATAGCAGCCGATCTCCAGGTTTTCCTCGACCGACATGCGGCTAAAGAGGCGCCGTCCCTCGGGGACCAGGGCGATGCCGTGGGCACAGACGCGGTGCGCCGCGACACGGGCCAGGTCATTGCCGTCCAGGCGCAAGGTGCCGCTGTTCCAGCGCAGCAAGCCCGCGATCGCACTGATGAGCGTCGTCTTGCCGGCGCCGTTAGGACCGATGACCGATACGATCTCGCCCTCCCCGACCTCGAGCGAGGCGTCCCAGACCGCGGTGGCATCACCGTAGGCGATGCGCAGATGGTGGGCCTCAAGCAGCATGCGCCTTGCCCAGGTAGATGTTGACCACGCGCGGATCGCGCATCACGGCACCCGGCTCGCCCAGCGCGAACAAAGCGCCCTCGTTCAGCACCGCGATACGATCGCTGAGCTCGACCACGGCCCGCATCAGATGCTCGACAAAGACGATGCTCGTGCCCCGCGCCCTGATCTGGCGGATCAGCCCGATGGCCCGATCGATCTCGGCCGGGTTGAGTCCCGACAGGACCTCGTCGAGCAGCAGCAATTGCGGCCCAGCCGACAGGGCACGTGCCAGCTCCAGGAACTTGCGTTCGTGCAGATTGAGGTCGGCCGGCAACACGTTTTCCTTGACGCGCAGCCCGGTGAAATCGAGCCAGCGGCGGGCCTCGGCCAGGCTCGCCGCATGCCCCAGCTCGGCGGCGCCGAAGGCCGCGGCCAGGGCAACATTGTCGAGCACGGTGAGATGGGCGAACGGTCGTGGGATCTGGTAGGTGCGGGCAATGCCGCGGCGGGCAATACCATGTGCGGGCAGGTCGCCAATCGCCGTGCCGCCCAGGAGAATCGATCCGCTGGTCAACGCGAAATGGCCGGTGATGACGTTGATCAGCGTGGTCTTGCCCGAACCATTGGGACCGACCAGGCCCAGGATCTCGCCCTCCTGCACGTCAAGCGTGACGCCACGCAGTGCCTGCAGGCCGCCGAACGACTTGTGCACGTCGCGGATCTCGAGAAGCGCCCGCGCCTGCGGGCGGAGACTGGCGACCTTGTCGCTCGCCTCCCCGCTCGCCGCGACCGCGGCGATGCCGAGCGCCTCGCCGACGACAGGCGGTGCTGTCCCCCGCGTTCGCAGCCGCGCCCACCACCGCTGCAGCGAAGGCACGATACCCTCCGGCAGGATCAGGATCGCCACCACCAGGATGAAGGCGACGATGCCACGGCCGATCATCGCCTGATCGCCGCTGGTGAAGGCGTAGAGCGAGGCGGCGATGATGGCCGCGCCGACCGCTGGCCCGAGCCAGTGCCGTGCCCCGCCCAGCACGCTCATCAGCACGACATAGAGCGGCACCGCGATGCCGAAAGTCTCGCTGACCGTCAGGAAGCCGACATAGATCGCATGGATGCCGCCCACCGCGCCAGCAATCGCCGCCGACAGGGCGAAGGCGGCGAGCTTGTAGCGGAAGGTCGGGATCCCCTTGACCTCGGCCACGTCCTCATCGTCGTGGATCGCGAACAGGCCCAGACCGAGGCGCGAGTGCGCAATGACGTACGTGATCGCGAGCGTTCCGGCGCACATCAGAAGGCCCAGCAGATAGATCGTCCCCGACGGTGTCGGCATGAGATGCGGCACGGCCACGCTGCTGGTCAGCACGCCGGCGCCGCCATCGATGCCGGTGTTCAGGATGATCGTGGCCACGACGAACGACACCGCCAACGT
>DATEIF010000556.1:0-3133 GCA_035279205.1 Vineibacter sp. | reverse complement strand
CGAGCAGGCGGACATCGTCTTCAAGGTCCAGCGACCGATGATGGCGGATGAAGGCGGCCCGTCCGAGGTCGAGCTTCTGAAGCCGGGCACGACGCTGTTCGCGCCGCTGGGCGCGCTGGTGAACCGTCCGCTGGTCGAGGCGCTGGCGGCGGCCAAGGTCGACGCCTTCGCGCTGGAGCTGACGCCCCGCATCACGCGCGCGCAGTCGATGGACGTGCTGAGCTCGCAGGCCAACCTCGCCGGGTACAAGGCGGTGATCGACGCCGCGGCGGAATTCTCCCGCGCCTTTCCCATGATGATGACGCCGGCCGGCACCATCCCGCCGACCAAGGTGTTCATCATGGGGGTCGGCGTCGCCGGCCTGCAGGCGATCGCCACGGCGCGGCGCCTGGGTGCGGTGGTCACGGCGACCGACGTGCGGCCGGCGACCAAGGAACAGGTCCAGTCGCTGGGCGCCAAGTTCATCGCCGTCGAGGATGACGAGTTCAAGGCTGCCGAGACCGCCGGCGGCTACGCCAAGGAGATGTCGGCGGCCTACCAGGCCAAGCAGGCGGCTCTGGTCGCCGACCACATCAAGGCGCAGGACATCGTGATCACCACGGCCCTGATCCCCGGCCGCAAGGCGCCGGTGCTGGTCACCGAGGACATGGTGAAGTCGATGAAGCCGGGCTCGGTGATCCTCGACATGGCCGTCGAGCAGGGCGGCAACTGCCCGCTGTCGGAGTTCGGCAAGACCGTGGTCAAGTATGATGTGAAACTGGTCGGGCCGGCCAACCTGCCGGCCGGCCTTGCCACCGATGCCAGCGCATTGTTTGCGCGCAATCTGCTGAACTTCATTACGCCACTGGTCGACAAGGAGACCAAGGCGCTCAAGATCAGCACCGACGACGAAGTGGTGAAGGGCGCGCTGGTCACGCAAGCCGGCGCCATCGTGCACCCATCGCTGACCACTGCGGCTTGACGGGAGACCAGGCATGAACGACGAACTTGCAGGTCGCGCCGCCGCGATCGCCAAACAGGCTGCGGAACTGGCCAAGTCGCTGTCGGCGTACGCCGATGCCGCGGCAGCAGCGGCTGCCGCACCGATGCAGCCGGCGGCAGCGGCCAGCGGCCACATGCCGTTCATCACGCTGCTGACCATTTTCGCGCTGGCCTGCTTCGTGGGCTACTACGTGGTCTGGCGCGTCACGCCGGCGCTGCACTCGCCGCTGATGTCGGTCACCAACGCGATCTCCTCGGTGATCGTGGTCGGCGCGCTGCTGGCGGCAGGGCTGGCCGGCGCCACGGGGGCAGAGACATCGGCCAAGATCTTCGGCTTCGTCGCCGTGACCCTGGCATCGGTGAACATCTTCGGCGGCTTCATCGTGACCCAGCGCATGCTGTCGATGTTCAAGAAGAAAACCGTGCCGGCGAAGAAGTAGGGCGGAGAACTCGGAATGACCCAGGAATTCGCGTCCTACGGCTACCTGATCGCGGCAATCCTCTTCATCATGTCGCTGCGCGGGCTGTCGTCGCCGGAATCGGCGCGCGCCGGCAACCTCTACGGCGTCATCGGCATGGTGATTGCGATCGGCGTGACCGTCGCCATGCCGGGCGTGCTGAGCTGGTGGCTGATCCTTGCCGGCCTGGTGATCGGTGGCGCCATCGGCACCTTCATCGCGCTGCGCATCCAGATGACGGCGCTGCCGCAGCTGGTGGCTGCCTTCCATTCGCTGGTGGGCCTCGCCGCCGTCTTCGTCGCCGGCGCTGCCTACCTGGCACCGGAAGCGTTCGGCATCGGCGTCCGCGGCAACATCGCCACCGGCAGCCTGATCGAGATGGGCCTGGGCACCGCGATCGGCGCCATCACCTTCACCGGCTCGATCATCGCGTTCGCCAAGCTGCAGGCGATCATGTCGGGCGCCCCGCTGGTGTTCCGCGGCCAGCATGCGCTCAACGCGGCGCTGGGTATCGCGCTGATCGGATTGCTGGTGTGGTTCGCGATCAAGGGCGCGCCGATCGCCTTCATCCTGCTGATCGTGCTGTCGCTGACCCTGGGATTCCTGCTGATCCTGCCGATCGGCGGCGCCGACATGCCGGTCGTGGTCTCGATGCTGAATTCCTACTCGGGCTGGGCGGCGGCGGGCATCGGCTTCACCCTGGCCAACACGGCGCTGATCGTCACCGGCGCGCTGGTGGGCAGCTCGGGCGCGATCCTGAGCTACATCATGTGCAAGGGCATGAACCGCTCGATCTTCAACGTGATCCTGGGTGGCTTCGGCACCGACGGCGGCACGGCGGTGACGGCCGCCAAGAGCGACAAGCCGGTCAAGGCCGGCTCGGCCGAGGACGCGGCGTTCCTGATGAAGAACGGCGGCAGCGTCATCATCGTGCCGGGTTATGGCATGGCGGTGGCGCAGGCCCAGCACGCGCTGCGCGAGATGGCCGATCTGCTGAAGAAGGCCGGCGTGCAGGTGCGCTATGCCATTCATCCCGTGGCCGGCCGCATGCCGGGCCATATGAACGTACTGCTGGCCGAGGCCAACGTGCCCTACGACGAGGTCTTCGAGCTCGACGAGATCAACCGCGACTTCGCCGCCACCGACGTGGCCTTCGTGATTGGCGCCAACGACGTCACCAACCCGGCGGCCAAGACCGATCCCAAGAGCGCGATCTATGGCATGCCGATCCTGGAGGTCGACAAGGCGAAGACCGTGCTGTTCGTGAAGCGCGGCATGTCCTCAGGCTATGCCGGCGTCGACAACGAGCTGTTCTTCCGCGACAACACCATGATGCTGTTCGCCGACGCCAAGAAGATGACCGAGGAAATCGTCAAGGCGCTCGAGCACAGCCACTGACCTTTCCTCCCCCACGGTGTGGGGAGGAATTCTTGATGACTTATCCCTTGGCCAGGCCGGCCTTCATCAGGATCGGCTTGATGTCGCGGAAATACTTTTCCGCGAAGGCGCGGTAGTCGGCCGGGCTCTTGTACCAGGGACCCTGGATGTACTGGTCCAGCAGCTTGTCGTGCGCCGGATCGGCCATGGCTTCCTTGAAGGCGTCATGGACGGCGGTGACGACTGCCGGCGGCAGGTCCTTGGGGCCGACCAGGCCGTAGGGGCTGAGGCCGACCGCCTTGATGCCGCGCTCGGTG
>DATEIF010000555.1:0-14000 GCA_035279205.1 Vineibacter sp. | reverse complement strand
CTGATAGCCCGAGGCGAGACCGGTGACGCGCAGCATTTAATCCTCCCCACCGCATAGGGGAGGGGAGTTCTCGTGATGCCCGTTCATCCTGCGCATCATGCCGCCTGCTTGCCGAGATAGACATCGCGCACGCGCGCATCGACCAGGATGTCGGCGACATCGCCCTCGACCAGGATGGCGCCCTGGTGGAAGACGGTCACCGTCTTGGCGACGCGGCGGATGAACTGCATGTCGTGCTCGACCACGACCAGCGCGTGGCGCTGGTTGAGGGTCTTGATGAGGTCGACCAGGCGATCGACCTCGTCGTCGGTCATGCCGGCGGCGGGCTCGTCGAGCAGGATCAGGTCGGGCTCGGGCGCCACCACCATGGCGAGTTCGACGAGCTGGCGCTGGCCGTGTGCCAGCTGACCGACGATGCGATGGGCGATGGCGCCGATGCCGACCTGCTGGATCGCCGCGTCGGTCTTCTGCTCGGCAAGGCGTCCCGGATTGGTGCGCGCCGCGGCGAGCCACACATTGTCGCGCACGGACAGGCCGTCGAAGACGCTGGGCACCTGGGTCTTGATGCCGACACCGCGGCGGGCAATCACGTGGCTGTCGCTGCCGGCGATGCTGTGGCCGCGGAACGATACGTCACCGCCGCTGGGCCGCAGCTGGCCGGTGAGGCATTTGAAGAACGTGCTCTTGCCGGCGCCGTTGGGCCCGATCAGGCAGCGCAGCTCGGCTTCCTGCAGCCGGAAATCGACACCGTTCACCGCCACGACGCCGCCAAAGCGCATGGTGAGCCCGCGAGTCTCGAGGATCGGGGCGGTCATGGGTTTTCCTCCCTTCTCCCCGCGAAGGCGGGGAGAAGGTGGCCCGAAGAGCCGGATGAGGGGCTTTGCGTTCGGGCGCCGCCGCCGCCGGTTGGGTCAACGTCGCGAAGCCCCTCATCCGGCCGCCGCTGCGCGGCGTCCACCTTCTCCCCGCCGGCGCGGGGAGAAGGGATGATCCACTGCCACGCATCCGTCACCAGGGCCGTCAGGCCCTTGGGCACCAGCAGCACGAACACCACCAGGATCACGCCCAGCACCAGGTTGGGATCGACCCAGCCGAAGCCCGGCACCTGGTTGAGGGTGCCCAGCCAGTTGGTCAGGATCTGCATCAGGATGCAGCCGACGACCGGCCCGATCAGCGTGCCCAGGCCGCCGATGATGACCCAGATGATGATCTGGCCGCTGACCGGCAGGCTGAACATGGTGGGGCTGACGAACACCGAGTTGGCGAACATCAGGCCCGACAGCCCGCCCAGCGCGCCGCCGACCACGAAGATCGCGAGCTTGTACAGGCGCGTGTCGTAGCCCAGCAATGCCACGCGCGTTTCGTTCTCGCGGATCGCCACCACGATGCGCCCGAAGCGGGTCGCCAGCAGCGCCTTGCAGCCGAAATAGACCAGGATCAGCAGCCCGACCGCGAGGCTGAAGATGTTCTCCGGCGCCAGCTGCTCGCCGGGACGGCCGGGCCAGTTCAGGATCGGCGTGGCGGGAATGCCGTTGAAGCCGCCCAGCGGCGCGTCGCCGATGTTCCATTCCTCGCCCGCGGTCTGGTTCACGAAGCGGTAGAGGATCAGCGACACGGTGAGCGTAATCACGCCGAGATAGACGTCGCTGATGCGGCCCCAGAACATGAAGTAGCCGAGCAGGGCGGCGAACAATGCCGGCAGTGCGATCGCCAGCGCCGCCGCGCCCGTGGTGTCGCCGAAGTTGATGGCGGCGACGGCGTAGGTGTAGCCCCCCAGGCCGAAGAACGCCGCCTGGCCGAAGGACAGGATGCCGGCGTAACCCCAGATCAGCGCCAGCGACAGCGCCAGGATGGCGAAGCTGGCAAAGATCGTGGCGTTGATGATGACATAGGTCTCGGCAAAAGCCGGAAACCCGAACAGCACCGCCAGCCCCGCCAGCAGCACGGCGACGTTGCCGATGAAGGGCAGGGCGCGGCTCACAGCGACCTCTGGAAGAAGCGGCCGGTGATGCCTTGCGGCAGGATGCGCAGCAGGATCACGGCGGCGACGAGCAGGGCCACTTCGCCCAGCACCGGGGTGAAGGCGAAGGTCATCGCGGTGTTGATGGTGCCCAGCAGGCCCGAGGCGATGGCTGTGCCCGAGAGGATCGCGGCACCACCGCTGATCACCGTGATGAACGCCTTGGCGATGTAGGCGGCGCCGATGGTGGGCACGACACCTGACAGCGGCGCCAGCAGGCCGCCGACCAGGCCGGTCAGCGCGGCGCCGACCCCGAATGTCACGGCGTAGACCAGCGACGGGCTGACGCCCAGCGCCGCCGCCATCGATGCGTTCTGCATGGTGCCGCGCGCGATCAGGCCCAGCCGCGTGTAGCGCAGGACCAGCCACCCTGCCGTCAGCAGCACCGCCGCGACGACGATCAGGAACAGCTCGTAGGCGCCGGTGCGGTAGGCGCCGATGGTGAGGCTGCCCAGCGGGGCCGAGATGCCCGACACCGTGTTGCCGAACACCACCGTCACGAACCCGATCATCGCCAGGCTCAACCCCCAGGTCGCCAGCATGGTGTCGATCATGCGGCCATAGAGATGACGGATGATGAGTCGCTCGACCACGATGCCGAACAGGCCGACGGTGAGCGGCGCCACGATCAGCATCGCGATCCAGAGATTGACGCCCTTGTTGAAGGCGGTGATGGCGGCATAGCCGCCCAGCATCAGGAACTCGCCGTGCGCCAGGTTGATGACGCGCATCATGCCGAAGATCACCGCCAGCCCGAGGCTGATCAGCACCAGGCTCGCGACGGCGCTGCCGATCTGCAGCGCCAGGATGGCGGCGT
The DNA here is from genome assembly GCA_035279205.1 of Vineibacter sp. GTDB lineage: Bacteria > Pseudomonadota > Alphaproteobacteria > Reyranellales > Reyranellaceae > Vineibacter. The sequence continues at coordinate 11,163 of DATEIF010000555.1, read as the reverse complement.
AATCCATGGCTAGGCCCTGACCCTCCCCACGCAGTGGGGAGGTGCCCCGAAGGGGCGGAGGGGAGCCGACGAGGTCTCTCTACTATACATCACCACAGCTCCCCTTCCGGCCTTCGGCCACCTTCCCCGCAAGCGGGGAAGGGATGCAGCGCATCACGTCTTGACGTCGATGACGTATTGCTTGTTGTCGTTCGGGTTCTTCTTCAGGTCGCACACCGCCGCCGTGTCGGCCGGCGTCTGCACCGGGAACTTCTCGACCACCACGAACTTCTTGTCGCGCGCCTCGCCGATGTAGACGTCGAGGATGTTGTGGTGCGTCTTGGCGTCCAGCGTGGTCTTGCCGGCAGGACCGGTGAAGGTGAGGCCGCTTTCGAGCGCCTCGATCACCTTCATGCGGTCGATCGATCCAGCTTTCTTGACGCCATCGGCCCACAAGTGCACGCCGTGATAGGTCATGGCGGCCAGCTCGGTCATATGCGGGATGTTGTACTTGCTGTGGACGGTCTCGACGAACGCCTTGTTGACGGGCGTGTCGATGCCTTCGAGATAGCCGAACGCCACGATGATGCCGTTGTGCTCCTCGGGCGAGGTGATCACCACCTCGTTGCCGAACGTCGTCGACGCCAGCGGAATCTGCTTGTTCATGCCGGCGGCGGCCCACTGGCGGTAGAACGAGATGTGCGCCGCGCCGACCAGCGCCGACATCACGGCATCAGGCTTGGCGGCCTGGATCTTCTTGATGGTGGGGCCGAAATCGGTGACGTCGAGCGGGAAGAAATCGGTCTGCACCACCGAGCCGCCGTTGTCCTGTGCGTATTTCTTCACCCACTTGGCGGTGATTTGGCCATAGTTGTAATCGGCGGCGATGGTGTAGATCTTCTTGCCCGACTTCTTCATCAGGTAGGGCACCAGCTTCTCGACCGTCTGGGCCGGCGTCGAGCCGGTGCAGAAGATGTTGCGGTCGCACACGCCGCCTTCGTAGAGCGTGTTGTAGAAATAAAGCGTGTTGAAGCGCTTGAGCAGGGGCCGAATCGCCTCGCGCGAGGCCGACGTGATGCCGCCATGCACCACCGCGACCTTCTCCTTGGTCGCCGCCTCGGTGGCGTACTGGGTGTAGAACTGGATGTTGGATTGCGGATCGTAGTTGATCAGCTTCAGCTTCCTGCCCAGCAGGCCGCCCTTGTCGTTGATCTCGTTGATGGCGAGATCCATGGTCGCGACCATCTGCTTGCCGTAGATGTCGAGCCCGCCGGATGTGTCGTGGATGCCGGCGACCTTCAGGACATCCTCGGCGCGCAGGTCGCGGATGAAGAAGGGGCCGACGGAAGCGGCACCGATGCCGGCAGCGGCAGAGGTCAGAAGACGTCGACGATTGACGGACATGGACGAGGGCTCCTTGCAGCGTGGCAAAGTCCAGCAATAAGAATGCCAGGAAGGAACGCGACGGATACGCGGGTGATCGCGGGACGGAGCCTGCGCCGCCCGAATGGCTTCGGTCAAGTGAGCTGCAAGTAACTCCGGACAAGATCGGGCAATCGCATATGCCCACGCAGAACCTCATCCGGCGGGGCCGGCTGCGCCGGCTCCTTCAGGGTGAGGTTGGGTGCCTGTGGCCGCGACAGCGGTGACAGAAACGACAGAAACGCATGGTGGCTGCGATTCCAAGGCGTGAGCGGCCTTTGCTGACCTGACAGAAAAGCGACAGAAAGCGACAGAAAATCCCGGCGCTCCCTCTCGCACCCAGGAGCATATGGCGCATTCGCGTCGTCTTTCGCTTCGCCCGGGACGACGGCAACTTCGCTCAGGACAGGCCTCTCCACTGCGTGGAGAGGAGGAATCAGAAGGGGTTGCGGAAATTGCCGAATCCCTCCTTCCCACGCCGCAGCGCCCCGTCGCCGCGTTGCAGCGCAGCGGCAAGACTCGCACAGCACGCTCGCAGACATCGAGCGACTCCAACGACGGCAGTGGATCATCCTGTGTGCCTGTGACGGCGGCGACCGAAACGCCCGTGATCCTTCGGAAGACCTCAGGACATGGCCCGGCGGCGGCTTTGCCCCATGACGCGGTGCCCACGAAACGCCCGAACTCCGGCGGCGAGTACGCGTGGCCAATTACAGCGCAGGGTGCGGCACCGACAAGAGTCCAAAAATCGACAGCGAAAATAAATCTTCGCGCTGCCTCCCTCCACGGCGTGCACGGCCGCGCGCAGTGCCGTTCCTGCAGCCCGATTTGGCCTCGCTGGCGCTCAGCCAATGCGCCACTGGAGTGGCGCGCTCCCGGCGCGTCGTGCACAACGCGCGGTGACGTTGAAGCGGAATGCCACCGACGCAACGCCATGAGCGCCAGGAAGCGCGCGATCCGGTTAGATTTCCGCGATGTTGCGATCGACATGCGCGGCGGTGGATGACGGACGGGTTCGATTGACAGGCCGGAAGCGGCAAGGCTAGAACGACCGCGCATCCGGCGTGGTTATAGGTTGCTCGGGTCTTGAACGGTTCCCGCGGAGGGGTGGCCGAGCGGCTGAAGGCGGCGGTTTGCTAAACCGTTATACGGGCTTAAACCTGTATCGAGGGTTCGAATCCCTTCCCCTCCGCCATTTTTACATGTAAAATCAAAGCCTTATCGCCTGTCGCCGGAGTGTGCCGGGTACTGTCTCCCGTTTCTTCCTTTCCCGGGTTCTTGCCGGCTTTTGGGCCCATTTCCATGCCACAGCTGATGGTGGGCTTGGACGACGAGGTTGGGCCGGGATCGGCATGATGCTCAGGAACATCGCCGTATTCGCCATGGCGGCATGTGCGCTTTGTGCGATAGGCGCTCCCGGCCGCGCGCAGCAGAGCGATCAGCCCCACGACACGACGCGCCCCTTGCCGACGAGCAAGGGTGAGCTGATCGCGTGGTTGCACGAAACAGACATGCTGCGGGGCGCGATCCGGCGCATTGCCGACAGGTCGTTGCCGGCGCTGGTCCTGGAGACGACGGTGACGGACGAGGCGTCCATTTCTCTGGGCGCCAGCAAGATCGGCGGCCTGCCGGACCTGCCGAAGGATGTCGCGTGGCCGACTCGACCGCCGTATGACGGCGCCGCCGCGCTGGCGGACGCTTATCGCAAGGAAGCCGCCGATGCGCTGGCCGATGCCGGCGTGATCCCGCCATGGCTGCCGGCCGAGGAAGGGCGGAAGTATGTCGAGGCGCGTCGCCGGCAACGCGCGGAAGCCGCCAAGGCGACGCGCGAGATCATGGAGAAGGCCGGCGTCGACAAAGGCATCGACTTCGATGCTCTGACAGCGCCGTCATCGCCGGAACATGCGGCCAAGCACAGCAAGGAACGGCTGGCTATGGCCGATGCTGTCTCGTCGGAGTTCCCGCTGAGCTTCATCGGCCAGTTCGATCTCGCCGCGCTGTCGAAAGTCCGCGGCTTCGACAGGAGCCTGCCCGATCACGGCCGCCTGCTGCTGTTCCACGACTACTGGCACAACCCGGCGACGTTCGAGCCGCGATCGGCGGTTGGCATTCGGCTGATCTGGGACCAGACGCCGGCGTCGTCACTGGCGCGCGCCGCGTTGCCCGCGAAACTCGCCGAAGTCGCGGCGCTCTCGCCGTGGACGGTCTTCAAGCCGGCCGCCGTGTCGGCGCGCGCGGTGGTCACGACGATCCCGGCCGGTGATGCATCGTGGGATGCGCTGCAAATCGACAAGGAGTCGGCGTCAGCATATGGCGACTGGCTCGGTTCGCTGGGATGGCCGACGGACGACAGCAACCGCAACCACCAGCTGGGCGGCTGGCCGCGCGCGATCCAGAACGGGATGCAGGCGACCAGCCAGCTGGCGTCCAACGGCATCGATGCCGGCAGGCCGGAAGCCTATCAAAGCGATGCCGCCAAGCGCCTGCTGGTCGACGCGAAGGACTGGAAGCTGGTGCTGCAAATCGGCCGCGACGCGGCCGTTGGGCTCGACCTGCCAGGCGCGTTCTACGTGCTCATGCGCGAGCAGGATATCCGCGATCGTCGGTTCGACCGGGCGTGGCTGATCTACGAGCAGGATTGACGGCCCAACCGAAAGTCGGATCGCACGCTCTGTCATCCTGAGCGCAGCGAAGGATCTTGCGGTGTTGGTATCGACACTGTCGGCGACGATTTCATCGGTGCCGACGTTCTTTGAGCGAACCACCGCAAGGTCCCTTCGCTGCGCTCAGGACGACGGCAGCAGCTGATTCCAGCGAGCGATGCACTGCTCTTTGAGCGGCGGGATCGCTCGCCGGGCTCAGGACACGGTCGCGACCGGCGAATCAGTATTTGTGCCGGGCCAGGATGTCGGCCTTGGATTGCGCCGGTGCGCGGCCCTGGAAGGCGAGCAGCTCGGCGATGCGGTTGGTGAAGATGCCATCGACGCCGCGCGCCATCACGGCCTTGAAGTCGACCGGCTCGTCGACAGTGTAGACGTGGATGGCGAGGCCTTCACCATGGGTGAGCTCGTTCATCCACGGCTGCACCAGGTCGGCGTAGCTCTGGTCGCCACCGTTGGCGAGCGCCGCCGACGGGCCGGTGCCGATTGCGCCATGCTGCCTGGCGAAGCGCACCCAGTCGGCGAACGCCTCGCGTGATTGCACCTCCTGGCGGGCGTAGTAGGCGGCGAGCTCGGGGCCGCCGGCCGGGGCCTTGGTCGTGGTGTCCTTGGGCGTGATGCCATCCTCGCCCAGCCACAGCAGCAGGATCTTGGGTGTCGCCGGCATCTCCTTCTGCAGCAACTCGAGGCTGCTCTTCTCGAAGGTCTGCAGGATCACGCGGCCGGGCGTGTAGGCAACGCCGACCGTCTTGGCCGCATCGAAGCCGGCGGGCGTCGGACGGGCCGCCAGCCAGCCGCGGCGCTCGAGCAGCGTCTTCAGGTCCTTCTCGATGCCGGGGAACAGCGCCGGCACCTTGGTCTCCAGATAGAGGCCGGGCTTGTTCGTGCCGCCCTCGGCGATGTCGATCACCTCGTCGAGCGTCAGGATCTTCAGGCCGACGAACGAGGGCCGGGCGCGATCGGGGTGCGCGGCGTTGAACCACGAGCCGGCATCCAGCTGCTTGAGCTCGGCCAGCGTGAAGGTGCTGACCGGCTGGTCGGCACGATCGGGGAAAACCTGGGCGATGTTGGTCGTGCGCTTGAGCTTGTCGTCGTGCAAGGCAATCAGCACGCCGTCCTTGGTGCGCTGCAGGTCGAGCTCGAGATAGTCGGCACCCAGATCGCGCGCCAGCAGATAGGCCGGCGCGGTTTCTTCCGGTGCATCATGGGAGGCGCCGCGGTGCGCGATGGCGGCCGGCCAGGGGATGCCGGCCTTGGCGCTGAGCGTTTTGCCGACCGGCTCGTCGGCGCTGGCGGGTGTGACGACAGACAGGCTCATGACCAGGGCTGCCATGACGGTGATCAGGCGCAAGCCAGCATGGGACACGGCGCTCTCCTTTGCAAAAGCGGCAGGCAGCACAGCACGCAGGCATTGCGGCCCGATGACTCACGCCGATGTCAGATCCGGTGCGCCGGCGGTGGCGGCCGTGGCCGGCAGAGGATGAGCAAAGAGACCGCGCACAGCATCGCGCCGGCGATCCAGGGCCAGCCGCTCCACGTCGTCGCCGTCGCCGCGTAGAGTCCCGTGAACCCCAGTGGTCCGATGATGGACGAGACGCCGGCGAGACTGGAGAGCATGCCCTGCAGCGCGCCTTGCGCTTCCGGACGGGTTCGCTGCGAGAGCAGGGCCTGCAACGCCGGACTGCCGATACTGCCCAGGGCCGGCAGCACCAGCACCGCCATCACCATCCAGCCTTGCGTCGCGAAGGCCAGCAGCACATAGCCCACGCCATCGGCGATGACGCTCAGGATCAGTGTCCGCCGCGCGCCCAGCCAGCCCGTCAGGGGGCCCGTGACGACGGCCATGGCGAGCACATGCAGGGCGCCGAAGGCGGCCAGCGATTGTCCCACGGTGGCCGTGCTCCAATGGAATCTGTCCTCGGTGAAGATCACCCACAGCGCCGCCGGCACCTGTCCGGCAAGGGCGACGAGGACGTACACGCCGATCAGCGCCATTGCCGCGCCGAGATCACCACGCCAGCGGAACGCGGCCAGCGGATTGATATCGGCCAGGGACAGGGCCTTGCGTCCGCCGGCGCGCGTCTCCGGCAACAGAAGGCAGGCGACCAGGAAGGCGAGCGCGTTGAGGGCGGCCGCGGCCACGAAGGGTGCCTGTGGCGACAGGCCGCCCATCACGCCGCCGATCACAGGGCCCGCGATCAGGCCGCCACCGGTACAGGCGCCCACGATGCCGAAGACGCGGGCGCGGCCGGTCTCGGCAGTGGTGTCGGCAACGCAGGAGGACGCCACGGTCGCGGTGGCGCCGGTGATGCCCGACACGATGCGGCCGATGTAGAGCACCCACAGCAGTGGGGCGCCGGCCATGACCGCATAGTCGATGGCGGCACCGGCCAACGACATCAGCAGCACCGGCCGCCGCCCGAAGCGGTCCGACAACGCCCCCAGGACCGGCGCGCAGAGCACCTGCATCAGGGCATAGAGCGACAGCAGCACACCGTAGTGCCCGGCGACATCATCGCCATGCACGAGGTTGCGCAGCAGGCCCGGCAGGACCGGCATGATCAGCCCGATGCCGATGGCGTCGAGCGCGACCGTGGCGCAGATAACGAGGATCGCTTTATTCACGTGCGATCTCACACGAGGGAGGTGTTATTTATCATCGATAAAGGTGTTGGTTTTAGAGTTTATCGTTGATAAAGAGTCAAGTCACATCGATGGCTAACACCATGAAGTTGCAGCGCGATATTGTGGTTCAGACCGCTCTTGATCTGTTGAACGAGGTCGGGGTGGATGGGCTGACGACCCGCAGGCTCGCCGAGCGGCTGGGGGTGCAGCAGCCGGCGCTCTACTGGCATTTCAAGAACAAGCGGGCGCTGCTGGATGCGATGGCCGAGGCCATGCTGGTGGGTCGCCACCCTCATTCTTTGCCCGGACAGGCAGAGCCTTGGCGTACGTTCCTCGCGCGCAATGCGCGCAGCTTCCGGCAGGCCTTGCTGGCCTATCGCGATGGCGCGCGCATCCATGCCGGCACCCGGCCCAGCGGATCACAGTCCAGCCGCGTCGCCGAGGCGCAGATCCGCTTTCTCCATGACGCCGGCTTCAGCCTGACCGACGCGGCCTACGCGCTGATCGCCATCAGCCACTACACGGTGGGCGCGGTGCTGGAGCAGCAGGCCTACGCGGGCGACGCGCGCGACCGGCTGGACGCTGGCGAAGGGGCGCGGCTGCCGCCGCTGCTCGACGAGCTTCTGGCCCACTTCCACAGTGCCGGCCCCGAGGCGGCGTTCGACTACGGCCTGGGTGTCATCCTCGACGGCCTGGAGGGGAAGTGCACGCCACCGCACCGGCGCTCGCGGCGCGTCACACCGGTACGGCCGCGGTCACGCGCTTGAACTCGGCCACGAAGTCTATGGCGATGCGCGACAGCGGGCGGCGCGTCGGCTGGAACATGGCGTAGCGATAGAACAGCCTGGGCGCGAACGGCCGCACCACTAGGCCGATCTTCTCGAAATGCGCCCCGGTCGACTTGTCGACGATGGTGACGCCGACATTCTCCATCACCAGCGCGCAGGCGGTGCCGAAGAACTCGACATGGGCCGCCATCTTCAGATGCGCGCCGGTCTCGGCGAAAGCGCGCTCGATGGCCTCGTGCAGGAAGTGATCGGCATAGAGCGAGATGAAGGGCACGCCATCGAGCAGCCGCGGCGTCAGCACGCGATGCCGCGTCGCCGGATGCCCTTTGGGCAGCACGCAGACGCACTCGATCTCGAAGACATCGATGACGGCGGCGGGGCTCTCAATCGGCAGCTCGGCAAAGCCGATGTCGAAGGCGTCGATGCGGCCCAGGTCCCGCACCGTGGGCGAGGAGCGCGTGATGAACCGCGCCGTGCCGTCGGGCCAGCGCTTGAGGATGCGTGCGATGATCGGCGGCAGCACATAGGTCGCCAGGCCCGGCTGGCTCGCCAGCGACAGGGTTCCCGATTTCAACCGTCGCAGATCGCGCGCCACCTGCACCGTACGCTCCAGCACGCCCAGGGTGCGGCGTACTTCCTCGAAGAACAGGGCCGCCTCCGGCGTCGCCTCCAGCTTGCCCTTGCGGCGCTTGAACAGGGAGACGCCCAGCTCGTCCTCCAGGCGGGTGATCAGGTTGCTGATGGCCGGCTGCGACTTGCTGAGCACCACGGCGGCGCCGCTCATCGAGCCGGTCTCGATCACCGCGCGAAAGGCTTCCAGGTGTCGCGTGTCCATTGCCGTCCTCGATATCGCCTGTCATCCCGAGCGCAGCGAGGGATCCAGGCACTGCCCCTGGGTCCCTCGCTGCGCTCGGGATGACATCGCCGTTATAGCCATAAGTTATATGTTTCACCCATATACGTTTTTGACCTGAAACGCCGCCCTGCCCAAGACTCGTTCGGGCGCGACGCAGCAAAAGCATCGGCCGGGGCGGAACGGAACGGCGGCGTGAAGGAAAATCTCATCCTGTCGGGGATCGAGAAGCGTTACGGCGATGCCGTGGCGCTGCAGGCGACCGATCTCGAGATCAAGGCTGGCGAGTTCGTCACCCTGCTGGGCCCGTCGGGCTCGGGCAAGACCACGATCCTGATGAGCATCGCGGGCTTCGTGCCGCCCTCGGCTGGCCGCATCCTGCTCGATGGCCAGGACGTCACCGGCCTGCCGCCCGAGCGGCGCAACTTCGGCGTCGTGTTCCAGGGCTACGCGCTCTTTCCGCACCTGACGGTGAACGACAATGTCGGCTTCCCGCTTCGCGCCCGCGGCATTCGCGGCGCCGAGGCGCAGCGCCGGATCGATACCGTGCTGGAGATGGCGCAGCTTGGTGCCTTCGCGCGGCGCCTGCCGCGCCAGCTGTCGGGCGGCCAGCAGCAGCGTGTGGCGCTGGCCCGCGCGCTGGTCTTCGAGCCCGAGCTCTTGCTGTTGGACGAGCCGCTGAGCGCGCTCGACCGCGCGCTGCGCAAGGACTTCCAGACCGAGTTCAAGGCGATCCACCGCAAGGTCGGTACCACGTTCATCTACGTGACGCACGATCAGGAAGAAGCGCTCACGATGTCGGATCGCATCGTGATCCTGGATCGCGGCCGCATCCTGCAGAGCGCACCGCCCAGCGAGCTCTACGAGCGGCCGGCCACCGAGTTCGTGGCGCGCTTTCTGGGCAAGAGCAACTTCCTGCGCGGCAGAATCACGCGCGTTGTTGAAGGCGGTGCGGAACTGCGCTGCCCGGCGCTGACGTCGCGTGTGTCGATCGGCCGACAGGATGTGCCTGCCATCGGCGCCAGCGCCATCGCCGCACTGCGGCCGGAGAAGATCAAGCTGCATCCGTCCGCCGTGCCGGCTGATGCATGCTCGGCGAAAGGGCAGGTGGTCGACATCACCTATCTCGGCTCGGTGATCGACGTCACTCTGGCGCTGGCCGATGGCACGACGCTGGCGGCGACGGTTCCCGCCGGCTCGATTGCGCTCGCCGAGGGCGACACGCTGGTCGCGGCGTGGGCATCCGACGCGGCGATCCTGGTCGAGCCCGATGCGGAGCGGGGCGCATGAGCGCCGCTGCCGTCGCGTCGCCTGCCGCGCCGCGCGGGGAGCGCCTGTACTGGGCGTTGCTGGTGCTGCCCTGCCTGTTCCTCGGCCTGTTCTATGTCGTGCCGGTCATCAACGTGCTGGTGATGAGCGTCACGGTGCCGCGCGTGGGCCTGTCGAACTACGCCGATCTGGCCGCGAACCCCGCGGTGCGGCGCGTGCTGTGGACCACGATCCGCATCGGCGCGCTCACCACCGCGATCACCCTGCTGCTGGGGTATATCGTTGCCTATGCGCTGGTGCACACCAGTCCGCGCCAGCGCCAGACCTTGCTGGCCATCGTGGTGGCGAGCTTCTGGATCAGCGTGCTGATCCGCGCCTTCGCCTGGGTCGCGATCCTGCAGTCGGCCGGCCTGGTCAACAGCGTGCTGATGGGGCTGGGCCTGATCGACAGCCCGCTGCAGCTGGTGCGCAACGAGGTCGGCGTCATGATCGGCATGGTGCACTACATGCTGCCGTACGCCATCCTGCCGCTCTACGCCAACATGAGCGGCATCGATCGCAGCCTGGTGCCGGCGGCGCGGGCCTTGGGCGCCACGCCGGCGCAGGCGTTCCGCTGGGTGTTCCTGCCCATGAGCCTGCCCGGCCTGATCGGCGCCGGCATCATCGTGCTGATCTTCTCGCTGGGCTTCTACATCACGCCCGCCATCCTGGGCGGCGGCAAGACCATCATGGTGGCCGAGTACATCAGCGTGCAGATCTCCGAGACCTTGCGCTGGGGCCTGGCCGCCATGCTGGCCACGACCCTGCTGGTCAGCGTCCTGCTGCTGGTCTTCTGGCTCAGCCGCTTCATGGACGTCGAAGCGGCGCTGCGGAAGTAGGGGGGAGCGCGATGGTTCTCTCTGAGCGCGGCCACATCAACTCTCCTCCCCCCGCGGGAGCGGGGAGAGGTGTTGTGGAAGGCTAGGCGCGGACCATGCGGCGCTTCTCCTTCATCCATATCCTGGCCTGGGCCACGGCTTGTTTCCTGATCCTCCCGATCCTGGTCGTGATCCCGATCTCGGTGACGCCGGAGCGTTATCTCTCACTGCCCACCAATGGCATCTCGTTCGGCCACTACGCCAACCTGGTGGGTGACCCACGCTGGTCCAAGAGCATCCTCGACAGCCTGATCGTGGCGGCCGGTGCCACCGTGCTGTCGACGGCATTGGGCACCGCCTTCGCGGTCGGTGCCTGGCGGCTGGGCGTGCCGCTGGCGCGGCGCCTACGGCATTTGATGCTGGCACCGATCATCGTGCCGCCGATCGTGCACGCCATTGCCTTCTATCGGGCATGGGCCGTGGTGGGGCTACTCGACAGTTACCTCGGCCTGGTGCTGATCCACGCCATGAAGGGCCTGCCGTTCGTGGTGCTCACGGTGGCGGCGTCGCTGGCCAATCTCGATCATCGGCTGGAGCAGGCGGCGCGCAGCCTCGGCGCCACGCCGGGGCAGGCGATGCGATGGGTGGTCCTGCCGCAGGTCACGACCGGCGTCGTGTCGGGCGCTGCGTTCGCCTTCATCACCTCGTGG
>DATEIF010000554.1:0-5460 GCA_035279205.1 Vineibacter sp. | reverse complement strand
GTTGCTGCGCGAGCACATCCTGATCGCCGCCGACATCATCGCCGCGGCCAAGATGGCGATGCGCTCGCTGCGCACCAACATCTTTCGCACCGCGCTCACCCTGCTGGGCATCGTGATCGGCGTCGCCTCCGTCGTGACCCTGGTGGCGGTGGCCGACGGCACCAAGCGGCAGGTCCTGCACAACATCGCCTCGATGGGCAGCAACCTGCTGCTGGTGCGGCCCGGCGCGCCCAACCTGCGCAACGCGGGCGTGACACCCGCCACCCTGGTGGCGGAGGACGCCGAGGCGCTCGCCAGGCTGGGCGGCGTGCTGTCGGCGATCCCGGAGTTCGGGGTCCAGGTCACGATCCGCTACGGCAATGCCGACTACACGACGTCGGCGACGTCGATCGGCGCCGGCGTGCCGCAGGCGCGCAACTGGCCGCTGGCAGCGGGCAGCTTCTTCACCAGCGGCGACGTGCAGCGCTATGCGCCGGTCGCGGTGCTGGGGCAGACGGTGGCGCACAATCTCTATGCCGCCGGCAAGGATCCGATCGGCAGCTACGTGCTGCTCAACAACGTGCCGTTCCAGGTGATCGGCGTGATGTCGACCAAGGGCGCCACGCCGCATGGCGTCGATCAGGACGACATCGTCTTCGTGCCCATCACGACCGGCCGGCTGCGCCTGCAGGGCCAGCGCTACCTGCGCTCGATCTCGGTCGAGGTGCGCGACGTCAAACGCATCGACCAGGTCCAGGACGACGTGCGCCGCGTCCTGCTCGCCCGCCACGGCAGCGAGGATTTCCAGATCCGCAACATGGCCTCGGTGCTGGCGACGGCCAACCAGACCGCCGACACGCTGACCCTGCTGCTGGCGGCCATCGCCGCCATATCGCTGGTGGTGGGTGGCATCGGCGTGATGAACATCATGCTGGTCAGCGTCACCGAGCGCACGCGCGAGATCGGCATCCGCATGGCCACTGGCGCGCGGCGCATCAACATCATGCTGCAGTTCAACACCGAGGCGCTGGTCGTCTGCGCCATCGGCGGGCTGGTCGGCGTGACCCTGGGCGTCGGGCTGGCGTGGCTGTTCTCGCGCCTGGGCCAGCCCGTGGTGGTGGCGCTGTGGCCGATGATCGTCGCCTTCGCCTGCGCCTTCTTCACCGGGCTGGTCTTCGGATACCTGCCGGCACGCAAGGCCGCGCACATGGATCCGGTGGTCGCCCTGGGGGCTGAATGAACATGAAAAGCACCATCATGCGCGCGGCCGGCGTGCTGGCGCTGGCCATCGCGATGTCGGCATGCACCACGGTGCCGGCCTACCAGCCGCCCGCCGTGCAGGCGCCGGCGGGCTGGGATGCCGGTGGCGCCACTGCCGGTGTGTGGCGTGACGCGGCGTGGTGGAAAGAGTTCGGCAGCGACGAGCTCAACGCCCTGATGGCCGAGGCGAGCGCCAACAACCACGACCTGCAAGCCGCGGCCATCCGCATCGACGAGGCGGCGGCGCGCGCCAGGATCGCCGGCGCGCCGCGCTGGCCCACCCTGGGCGGCGGTTTCGAGCCCAGCCGCGAGCAGAAGGCGACGTCGAAGGACATCTTCGCCGGCCTGCAGGCGAGCTACGAGGTCGACCTCTTCGGCAAGTACAGCGCCGCGGCCGCCGCGGCGAAGGCCCGGGTCGAGGCCAGCGTCTATGACCGCCAGGCCATGGCGCTCACCCTGCAGGGTGATGTCGCCGCCACGTTCTTTCAGATCCTGTCGCTGCGCGACCGCCAGCGCGCGCTGCAGGAGTCGATCGCCACGGCCCAGCGCATGTTGGACATCATCCGCGCCCGCGATCACGCCGGCAGCGCATCCGATGTCGAGTTGGCGCAGCAGAGCAGCATCGCGGCCCGCCAGCAGGCGGCGCTGCCGGACCTGCAGCTGGCGGAGCACCAGGCGATGACGACGCTGGCCGTGCTGCTGGGACGCAATCCCGAGGGCTTCACCGTGGCGACGCGCTCGCTGCAGCAGCTGCGCGTGCCGCCGGTCGTCGCCGGCCTGCCGTCCGAGCTGCTGTTGCGCCGGCCCGACCTGCGCCGCAGCGAGGCCGGCCTGCGCGCGGTGCACGGTGACTGGGAGGCCTCGCATGCCGCCCGCTTTCCCAGCATCGTGCTGACGGCGGCCGGCGGCCTCGCCAGCAATGCGCTGGGTGCGCTGTTCAACCCCGGCAGCGCGCTCATCTCCGTCGTCGGCTCGCTGACGGCGCCGATCTTTTCGGGCGGCCGTCTGGCGGGCCAGGAGACGTTCGATGCCGCGCGCTACCGTGAGCAGGTGCAGCTCTACGACGGCGCCGTGATCGCCGCGTTCCGCGATGTCGAGAACGCGCTTTACGCCAATACGCTCAATCAGCGCGCGATCGTGCTGGACCGGCAGGCCGACGCCCAGGCCCGCCGCGCGCTCGCGCTGCTGGATGTACGCTACAACACCGGCGCCATCGATTTCCTGGCCGTGCTCGATGCGCAGCGCAATGCCGTCGAGACGGCCGATGCGCTGACCCAGGCCGAGCTCGCCCGCTTCGTGGCCGCGATCAATCTCTACAAAGCCTTGGGGGGTGGCTGGTCCGAGACGGACGTGCGGCCAGCGAAGACGGCCTGATGCGCCTGCGGCGACTATAGGCCGTCGTCGCGGTAGCTTGGTTGCAGGGCCGTCCGTGGCGCGGTGTCCGCGATCGAGCGCGAGCCACCCAGGGCGACGAGTCCGCGTCGCGGCGCCTCGCCGCGGCTGGCGCACACCGTCGCGGTATCGGCCGCCGAAGCACCGATCTTCTCGGCGATGATGGCGCAGGCAATCGGCGCGGCGGCGGCGATGGCCATGCCGGGCTTCAGACGCTGGTCGTACAGCGTCTCCAGCATGACGCGATCGACCGCGGTGACCTCGGCCTGGGCTGCATGGGTATAGCTCAGCACGCTGACGGCGGCGTGGGCGTGGGCACGGAAGCCGAAACTGTGCATGGCCTCGTGGTTGAGGCAGCGGGTGATGCGTCCGGGGTTCTCGAGGTTCACGTATATCTCGGCGCGCACCATGCGGCCGCTGTCGGTCCAGTCGACGGTGGAGCGGCACGGCGATTTGCTGACACCATCGCCGCTGCCGGGTCGCACCAGGAAATTGGCGCGGGCATCGTGCCAGGCAACGCGCGTCACGGGCACCTGGGCGATCGCCGCCAGCGTGCGCACCGCGGCCTCGGCCTCCGCGGCGATGCCGCTCATGCCGGCGTCGCCGGCGATCGCGAGGTAGATCGGGCTGGTCCAGCGCGCCAGCTCCGTGGCCGGCGCCGTGTTGACCCGCAGCGCCGCATCGTCGAAAGCGCGCGCCACGCCCTCCAGCGACAGGCGCCCGAACCGGTCGCTGCCGTGCGCGGCACCGGCCGTTGCGCAGCCCAGACCAATCGCAAAAGCCACCAGCGCGGCAGGCCTCTTCATGAGCGGCTCGAAAATGTCTTTGGTGAGAAATTCAGTCGGTTCGAAACGAGCAGAAAATCTAAAGTATCTGAAAATGTTAGAGGTGAATTCTCAGTTCATCAATCAGGATGCCATCAAGGCGCGCGGGAATTCGGTCCAAAACCGCCGGTGTTTCGGCGGCCGTTCGCTATTGATCGCGGTCGCGGCGTCCAAACAGGGCGACCTGACGACCGGCGACATCACGGCCGGCGCATTGCGCGGCCGCATCGCGCGCGGCGAGCCCCAGTTTCTCGGCGATGACCGCGCATGCCGTTGCCGTGGCGTCGGTCGGACGCATGCCCGGGCGCAGGCGCGGATCGTACAGGGTCTCCAGCATCACGCGATCGAGCGCCGACAGCTGCGTCAGGCGGGCCTGCTTGTAGCTCAGGATGCTGAACGCGGCGTGGGCGTGCGAGCGGAAGCCGAAGGCGTGCATGACCTCGTGGTTGATACAGCGCGTGAGCGAGCCGCGTCCGCCGACATAGACCTCGACCTCGGCACCGGCGATACGGCCATACTGCGAATAGACGCTGGCCCGGCAAGCGACGCGGCCGCCGGAGTCGGCCTGGCGCACCAGGAAATTGCGTCGCGAGTCGTTGACGCTCACGCGCGACACGCTCACCCGCGCGATCGCCGCGAGTGTGCGCACCGAGGCTTCGACCTCGGCAGCGATGGCCTGCATGCCATCGCCATCGGCAATCGCGAGGTAGATCGGGCCGGCCCACCGTACGAGATCGGCCGGTTGTGAGTCGTTCACACGCAGGGCTGCATCGTCAAAAGCGCCGGCCGCATCCGGCAGGGAGGCCGGTGTGAGGGTGTCGCTGGCATGACCGGCGACGGCAAAACTGCACGCCAGTCCCAAGGTGAAAAGGCCACGCGCCAGGGTGCGACGCACTGACTCCGCACTAATCATTTTCAGCCTGAATCAATTTTTGACAATCGAATGAAAGTTCTAAAAACGCAAAATATGAGAGGAGATTAGGTCGGGCGGTCAACTTGATCAAAGACATTAGGTTCAGCCCCTAAGAGTTTCGGTCCGGGGTGGAGTGAAGCATGGACAAAAGGGGAACGGATCTTGAGAAGAGACCCGAGAACGCAAGGGAAAGTAGGTCGGAGCATAGGATGCCCCCGCCCGTGGTGGCTATGTTCCTTTTGTGACGTATTTGCCACACCTGTGGATAATTTCAGAGTCAATGCGAGTGTCGGTGCTTGCGGCCGTCGGGCGGGGCGCCGCACAGTGCGCCGCGACGGGAGCCCGGCTGCAGTGCGGCCGGCTCTCTTTTTGTTGGGCGGATGAGGGGAGGCACGCATGGACGCCGGCGCACGCAGCCGACTTTTTCTTGAGCTCGATCTCGCCAAGGACGGCAAGCAGACCGGTTTCATCCGGGTGCCGCACTCGGTGCATCGCTCGGCCTATGGCTGGCTGCCGATCCCCATCGCCTGCATCAAGAACGGCGAGGGCCCGCGCGTCCTGATGATGGCCGGCAACCACGGCGATGAGTGGGAAGGCCAGCTGGCGCTGGGCGGCCTGATCCGCGCGCTCGACCCATCGCAGGTGCGCGGCCGCGTGATCATCCTGCCGTCGGCCAACTTTCCCGCGGCGCTGGCCGGGCTACGCACGTCGCCCATCGACGACGGCAACCTCAATCGCAGTTTTCCCGGCGATCCCGATGGTGATATCACGCGCCAGATCGCGTTCTTCATCGAGCATGTGCTGCTGCCGCAGTGCGACTACTCGATCGACCTGCACTCCGGCGGCAGCTCGCTGATGTACATCCCCAGCACCTTGTGCCGTCGTGACCCCGACGCGGCGGGCATGGAGAAGCTGCTGGGCATGATGCGCGCGTTCGGCGCGCCGTTGGGCTGGATCGGCTCGGCGCTGCAGGGCATGGATCGTACGTTGACGGCGGCGTCGCGCCGGCAGGGCGTCATCAGCATCGGCATCGAGCTGGGCGGGGGCGGCCAGGTGACGCCATCCGTGCTGAAGCTGGCCCAGGAAGGCGTG
>DATEIF010000553.1:0-19147 GCA_035279205.1 Vineibacter sp. | reverse complement strand
GGCGACGGAGGCAAGCGATGCGGCGATGGCCTGGCGGCGAAGGAGGGGGCGCGGCATGAGTCTCTCGATCTGACCTGAAGCTGACGCGAGGTTCGGGCAACGGGGAGACGGGAGAATACGTCAGCCGAGCGAAAAGTAAGTGACAATGTTGTCTCGCGCGCGGCGCTACCACGGCTCCATGTAAGGCCTGAGATCCATTTCGAACGTCCACGCGTCACGCGGTTGGGTGTGCAGGAAATAATAGGCGTCGGCGATGTGGTCAGGATCCATGATGCCGTCCGCCGCTTTCAGCGCGTACTTCTGCGGAAAGAGCCGGCTGACGGGCGCGGTGTCGATCATGCCGTCGATGACCACGTGCGCGACGTGGATGTTTTGTGGCCCCAGTTCCTTGGCGGCGGATTGGGCCAGCGCGCGCAGCGCCTGCTTGGCGCCGGAGAAGGCGGCGTATTGCTGGATGCCGCGCAGGGATGCCGTTGCGCCCGTGATGAGAATGGTGCCACGCCCGTGCCGTACCATGCGCCGCGCCGCTTCCTGTACGCACAGAAAGCCGGAGAAACAGGCGATTTCCCAGGTCTTGAGGTATTTCTGCGGCTCGGTCTCGAGCAGGGGCCACCACACGTTGGGGCCGATGTTGAAGACCAGGACACGCGGCGCGCCGGCGTCCGCTTCGGCGCGGTCGAACAACGTCCGGACGTCGTCCGCCTTGCGCGCGTCGGCGCCGATCGGCAGGCAGTGGCCGCCGCTTTCGCGGATCTGGTTGGCGAGCGCCTCGAGCTTCTCCGCCTGCCGCCGCACCGGCACCGCGACCAGGCCGGCGGCCGCGAAGCGGCGCGCGACGGCGCTGCCCAGCGCGTCGCCGGCACCGATGACGACACAGGACTCACGTTCAGGCATGGTCACGCCAGTCGCTCCGATTTTGACGGACGCCGTCCGGCAGCCGGCCGTCGACGCTGGCGCGCCTTCGCGCCGTCACGCGCGCGTTTCTCGGCCATGAGCGCGTCGCGTTCGCCGCTCATCAGGCGGCCTTGCTCGATCACGACGTCGCGGGCGCTGATCGGCTGACCGCAGCAGTCGCAGACCAGGTTCAGTGCCGTCACGTGGCCGCAGGCTTTGTGTCGCATCGCTGCCGGGGGGCCGGCCTTGAAACCACCCCAGCGATCGCCCCAATGCTTGAGCGCCACCATCAAGGGCCACAGGTCGAGCCCCTTTTCGGTGAGGTGGTACTCGTGGCGAAGCGGTCGAGCGCTGTATGAGCGCTTGGCGATGATCCCATTGGCCTCCAGCGCGCGCAGTCGGGCGGTGATGAGGATCGGCGAGGCGCGAACCTGGGCCTCGAACTGGTCGAACCGGTGCGAGCCCAGAAAGAGCTCGCGCACGATCATCAATGTCCAGGGATCGCCGACGTCGCCAATGGCCCGCGCCACAGGGCATGTCAGCTCACCCACGTCGGTACTGCGCATGGTCTCTCCTTGGATCCGTCATAGCGCGCAGCGGATGCCTTGTCACTTCAAAAAATGAAGTGATATGGTCAACAGTGTCGCGAAGGCGCATCGGGGCGAGGTCGTGCGGCGATGTCAGGTGACCAGGCTGGCGAAAAAGAAATCGTGATCTGCCTTGAATGCGGACACTTCATCGCCGTGGCGATCCCGAAGGACATGACGGAAGCCGAGTTCGCCCGTGGCATGAACCGCGGCAGGTTCATGGTGCTGGCGATCGGTGTCGTCGCTCTCGCCGTGATGTGGTCCGTGCTGTTGCTTGTGGCGTGATCGGGATGGAGCAAGGATCGTCCGCGATCAGCTCTTGCTATTCGTCGACGATGTTCCCGTGCGCGCCGGTCTGCGCATTCACCAGCGAGGTGATCGCCGTGCGCAGCCAACGATGGCCGCTGTGGCTGTGGGTGCGCTCATGCCACACCATCCCGACGGCGAATCCGTCCACGGGAAAGGGACAGTCGACCGATCGCAGCGAGTCGGTTCGGCCGCGAATCAACCGTTCCGGCACCAGGGCGACGAAATCGGACCGGGATATCATCTCGGGCACGAACAGGAACGAGGTCGCCGACAACACCACGTTGCGGCTGTGGCCGAGGGCCGCCAGCGTGTTGTCCACGGGCGTGACGAAATCGCCGCCGCGCAGGGATACGATCACATGCTCCAACGCGGCGAATTCCGCGACGGTGAGACCTGACCGCAGACGCGGATGATCGCGGCGGCCGATCAGCACATAGCGCTCGTCGAACAGGTGGCTGGTGTACAGATGGGGCGGGGCGACCTGCGGCGTCATCAGCGCCAGGTCGACATCGCCGCGCGCCATCTGCGCCTCCAGGTGCGAGATGTCGAGATTGCGCAGCGCGACGCGGATGCCGGGCGCCATCGTCCTCAGTTCGGCGACGAACGGCATGATCACCGCAGCCTGCAGGTAGTCGGTACAGGCGATCGCCACGGTCATGGCGGCCGTGGCAGGGTCAAACTGCCGATGCGTATCGACTGCGGCGCGAACCTGATCGAGCGCCTGGCGCAACGGATCGAGCAGCTCGATGGCTTTGGCCGTCGCCGTCATCCCACGCTGCGCGGGAATGAGCAGCTGGTCGTCGAACACATCCCGCAGGCGGTTGAGCTGGGCACTGACGGCGGGCTGGCTGAGATTCAGGCGCGCCGCCGCCCGGGTGACGTTCTGCTCCTCCAGCAACGCCTCCAACGTGACCAGCAGGTTGAGGTCGAGGCGCTTGCTATCCATGCCGTGGATGGTAGCGGAACACATCGGCGATTTCAAACCAGGCACGGCGCAACCGACATTCCCGCCAGTACACAACGGTTGGATTGTCCCATGAAGAAGAAGGTTCTGATCGTCTATGCGCATCCCGAGCCGACGTCGCTCACGCGCCAGCTCGTCGATGTGTCGGTGCAGACGCTGGAGCGGCAAGGCCATGACGTCCTGCTGTCGGACCTCTACGGCATGCGCTGGAAGGCCGTGTTCGATGCTGATGATTTCCCGGCGCGCGCCGATCCGCAGCGACTGTCCTTCATCACCGAGTCCGGGCATTCCTATGCCAGCGGCCGGCAATCGGCCGACATCGCCGCCGAGCAGGACAAGCTGCTGGCCGCCGATGCCGTGATCCTGCAGTTCCCGCTGTGGTGGTTCGGGATGCCCGCCATCATGAAGGGCTGGGTGGACCGGGTGTGGGCCTATGGCCTGGCATACGGCTACAAGGACGCCGGCAACCGGTACCGCTACGGCGATGGTGGCTTCAAGGGCCGGCGCGCGTTGCTGTCGGTGATGGTGGGCGGCCCGTTGGAAGACTATCTGCCGCGCGGCATCAACGGGCCGCTCGACCAGCTGCTGTTTCCCATCACCCACGGCACGCTGTTCTTCCCCGGCATGGACGTGCTGCCCACGCATGCGGTCTACGGCGCCGGGCGCATCACGTCGGACGGCGTGACGGCAGCGAAGGAGGGGTGGCGCCAGCGTCTGGAACGCCTGTTCGAAGAAGCGCCGATTCCCTTCCGGTCGCAGAACGGCGGTGACTATCCGGACGGCCATGTGCTGGCGAGCCACGTCGCGGTCGGCCAGAGCGGATTGACGGCCCACGTCGCCGAAGCACCGGCCACACCGCGTGCGCGTCTGGTGGGAGCCGTGACGTGAAGAATTCCTTTCTCCCCGCGCAGGCGGGGAGAAAGTGCCCGAAGGGCGGATGAGGGGCTTCGCGATGTTGATGCCGATCGCGTTGATGCAAGAAAAACTGCATTCGATCGCGATATCGATGAAGCCCCTCATCCGGCCGCCGCTGCGCGGCGTCCACCTTCTCCCCGCCTGCGCGGGGAGAAGGGACATCGCGCGCTCTAAGTCTCCGCCAATCCGGCGCTTCGTCGAAGCGGCACCAGGGGGCGCGCCTGCTATCCACGCGATGGATGGCAGCCCAGCACATCGGCGATTTCCAGGATCGCAGCCGCCGACCGAGATTGCGCCCGCCACACACGCCATCAGGAGTCTTGATTGATGTCCACGCTGGTCATCATCGGCAGCGCCAAGGCCAAGCCCGGCAAGGCCGACGCCGTGCGCCCCATTCTCAAATCGTTGCTGTTGCCCACCTTGGCCGAGGAAGGCTGCCTTCGCTACGAGATGAACGAATCCGAGGACGGCCAGAGCTGGGTGTTCACCGAGCTGTGGGAAAGCCGTGCCCTGTGGGAGCGCCACATGGAGTCGCCACAGGTGGCCCGCTTCAGGGCGATCGCCGGCGACATGACGGAATACTGGGAGATCTTCCAGGGCCATCTGGTGCGCCCAGGCAGCTGATCCCATCCCCCATCCATTCGAAGCGAACCATGCCCGCCACCAGCCTTTTTCATATTGCCATCAAGACCGGCAAGCCCGACGCGACCCGGCGCTTCTACGAGCAGGTCTTCGGCATGACCGAAGCGCCGCGACCGCCGTTCGAATTCCCCGGCTACTGGATGCAGCTCAGCACGCCCTACGGCGGTTCGATCTTCCACGTCTATACGGGGCCGGCGGCCCTGGGTAACGACGGACGCGTACCGGTTGGCAGCGGCGCCATCGACCATATCGCGCTGTCGGCGCATGGGTTCGCCGAGACGCGTGCGCGCTGCCGGGCCTTGGGCATTCCCTATCGCGAGCGGTCGGTGCCGGGCTTTCCGCTGTGGCAGCTCTTTGCCTACGACCCCAACGGCATCCAGTTCGAGCTGAACTTCCACTCGGCCTTCGAGGCGCGTGAGGGCGTTGAGGTGGATCCCGACAACTTCATCAAGGCGGGCCTGGAGTGGTTCGACCCGCGGGTTTATCGGCAGTTCGAGACGGCGTGACGCCGTCTGCGTCAATCGATCAAGGGAGGAAACATCAATGAACATGAAATCAACGGCATGGCGCACGGCGGTGCGCCTGCTGACGGCGAGCGCTGTTGCCATGGGCGGTGCAGCAACGGCGCTGGCGCAAGCGGACAAGCCGCTGACGATCGGCGTGATCGAGCTGTTTCCCAATCCTCACTTCGCCGAGGCGCGCAAGGGCATCGAGGCGTTTGCCAGGGACAACAATGTCAAGGTGATCGTCCAGAACGCGAACCTGGATGCCACCAAGGAAGCGCAGTTCGTCCAGACGTTCATCACGCGCAAGGTCGATGCCATCCTGATGTCGGTCGTCTCGCCGACGGGCTCGCTGTCGGCGCTGCGACTGGCCAAATCGGCGCGCATCCCGGTCGTCTGCTACACCACCTGCGTCAACCCGCCGGACGACAAGGATCTCGTTCAGGCCTTCATCAAGAGCGACAACAGGGGCCTGGGTGTCACCACCGGCCAGCAGGCGGCGGCTCATATCAGGAACGCGTTGGGCGGCAAGGCCCGGATCCTGATGTTGACCTGCGAATCCTATGACGTCTGCAAGGAACGGCGCAAAGGACTGAACGAGCAGCTCGCCGGCCTCGACGTCAAGATCCTGGCGGAGCAGGAGGGCTTCCAGGTCGACAAGGCGCGTCCCATCGCCGACTCGATGCTGGCGGCCCATCCCGACGCCAACATCTTCATCGCACAGAACGAGGACGGGATCATCGCCGCGGCGCAGGCGATCAAGGCCAAGGGGCTCACTGGCAAAGTGGCGGTGTTCGGCATCGACATCAACACCCAGGTCGCCCAGCTGATCGCCGCACCCGACGGCATCGTTCATTGGACCACGGGACAGGATCCCTACAGCCTGGGGACGCGTGGGCTGGAGGCCGCGATCAAGGCCGCCCGCCAGCAGTCCGTGGGCGACTTCTATCAGCTGGCGGCTTCGCCGGCCTTCAGCAAGGACAACCCGGCCGCGGCGCGGAAATATGCTGCCGACCGTCGCTAGGCCGGACGCGGCCGTCGATGCGACGGCGCTGATGAAATCCTACCCCGGCGTACAGGCCTTGAGCGGCGTCGACTTCACGGTGGCACCGGGTGAGGTGCGGGCGCTGCTGGGCAAGAATGGCGCCGGCAAGTCGACGCTGGTCAGGATCCTTTGCGGCGCCGAAGCGCCGGACGCCGGTACCGTGCGGATCGCCGGCCGCGCCGTCGACACGTTCACGCCGCGGCATGCCCGTGCGCTGGGAATCGCCACGGTGCACCAGGAGCTCAGCCTGGTGCCGGAGTTGAGTGTCGCCGACAACATCCTGCTGGGGCGTTGGCGCCGCAGTCGGCGCGGCGGGTTCATCGCCCGGCAGGCCCTGGAGCGCGAGGCTGGTGCCGTGCTGGCCGCGTTCGGCGTGCGGATCGATCCGGCCGTCAAGGCGCGCACGCTCTCGATTGCCCAGCAGCAGCTGGTCGAGATCGCGCGCGGCCTCTCGTTGCAGCCCAGGGTTCTCATCCTCGACGAGCCGACAAGCTCGCTGCCGGCCTCGGAGGTCGACATCCTGCTGCGGACCATCCGCACATTGTCGGATCGCGGCGTGGCGGTGATCTATGTTTCCCATCGCATGGACGAAATCCAGCGGATCGCCCACAGCGTCACCGTGCTGCGCGACGGCCGCCACATCGAGACCCGTCCGATCGCCCATGCGCCGACGGCCGAGATCGTGCGACTGATGACCGGTGGACCGGATGCCGCGGCATCGGGTCCACGCGGGACGCGGCCTTCGGGTGACATCGCGCTCAAGGTGCGGGGGCTGACGACCGCCAAGCTGCGCGGCGTGACGTTCGATGTCCGCGCCGGCGAGATCGTCGGCCTCGCCGGGCTGCTGGGCTCAGGGCGCACGGAACTGCTGCGCGCGATCTATGGCCTCGATCCGATCGTGGCGGGCGGCATCGAGATCTTGGGGCGCGAACCGGCCGGCCGCTCGCCGCGCGCCATGATCCGACAGGGCGTCGGCCTGGCGCCGGAAGATCGCAAGAAGGAGGGGCTCGTGCTCGACATGAGCATCGCGGCCAACCTCGTGCTGGCGGCGATGCACAAGGTCGTGCACCGGATGATGCTGTCGCGCCGCCGGCAGGCCCAGCTCTCGCAACAGACCGTCGTGCGCCTGTCGATCAAGCGGGCGCGATCGTCGGATCCGGTGCGCAGCCTGTCGGGCGGCAATCAGCAAAAGGTCGTGCTCGGCAAATGCCTGAACGCCGATGTGAAGGTGTTCCTGCTCGACGAGCCGACGCGCGGGGTCGATATCGACGCCAAGTGCCAGATCTATGCGCTTCTCGACCAATTGGCGGCGCAGGGGACCGCGGTGCTCGTCGCATCCTCCGAAGTCGAGGAGCTGATGCTGCTGTGCGACCGGCTGCTGTTGATGAAGGACGGCGGCATCGTGGCCGAGCGCATCGTTGCGCAAACGAGCCTCGCCGACGTGATGGCGATCGCCATGGATGGCGCACACGAAGCAGGGATGGACGGACGACCATGACGACCGGGACGATGATCGCCAGCACTGCGGACCGCGCGGCCGCGTCCCGATGGTTCGGGCGGCTGGAGGGGGAGATCGCGGGCCTGCTGGCGGCGTTGATCCTGGTCAGCCTGCTGGCGGCGCTGTTCGCGCCCAACTTCGCCACCACCGGCAATCTTCTGGACATCCTGCGGCAGGCCGCCTTCACCGGCATCATCGCCTGCGGCATGACGTTGATCATCGTTGCCGGCGAGATCGATGTCAGCGTCGGATCGGCGATCGCGTTTTCCTCGGCCCTGTTCGGGATCCTCACGGCCTCGTTTCAGCTGCCGTTGTGGGCGGCTGCGCTCGGCGTGGTCGCCTTCGGGATGGCGGCCGGCGCCGGTGCCGGCGCCATCCGCGCGTACTTCAACATTCCGTCATTCATCGTGACGTTGGCGATGTTCTCGGCCCTGCGCGGCGCGGCCATGCTGATGACCGATGCGATACCGGTGCCGATCCTCGATGAGGGTTTTCAGGTCTGGGGCAACGGCACCGTCCTGGGCTTGCCGGTGCCGGCGCTGATCCTGCTGGCGAGCGTCGCGGTGTTCAGTGTTCTTGCCGCGCGCACCGTCTTCGGCCGCTCGGTGTATGCCATCGGCGGCAACGCCGATGCCGCGCACCTGTCCGGCATCCCGGTCAAGCGTATCCGAACCGTGCTCTTTGCGCTCACCGGCGGGCTGGCCGCGATCAGCGGCCTGCTGATGACGTCTCGCCTGGGCGCCGGCAACCCCAACATCGGCTTTGGCGTCGAGTTCGCAGTCATCACGTCGGTGATCGTCGGCGGTGCCAGCCTGTTCGGCGGCAAGGGCTCGATGCTGGGCACAGTGCTGGGCGGCCTGTTCATCGCCGTGCTCAACAACGCCATGGTGCTGCTGGGCATCAACGCCTACGCCCAGGACGTCGCCAATGGCATCGTCGTCCTGCTGGCCGTGCTGGTCAGCACGCGCGCCGCGGGCTGGGGACGCGCGCGCCGCAGGCCGTCGCCGTGATCTTGTCATCCCGAGCGTAGCGAGGGATGACAGTTTGCTACGCGCCGTCCTGGCGCTTTGCCTTGCGATAATCGTAGGTCGAATCGAAACGCTGCTTCAGGTAGTCGCCCCACGTGATGGACGGATATTTCGGTGCCTCGCCGTCGCGGTTGCAGCCGGGTATGCATTCGACCAGCGTGTGGTAGGTCGGATCGAAGAAGAACGGGATCGAGTAGCGCTCACGCCCCGTGGTGTTGATCACGCGATGCGGCGTCGACAGCCAGCGGTCGTTGGTCCATCGCTTCAGCATGTCGGCGATGTTGACGACGAAGGTGCCGGGGATGTAGGGCGCGTCGATCCAGCCGCCATCGCGGCGGCGCACCTGCAGGCCGCCGACCTCGTCCTGGGCCAGGACGGTGACGAAGCCGTAGTCGGTATGCGGGGCGATGCCGAATTCGTTCTCGGCCCGCGTCGGCGGCTGCGGCGGATAGTGCAGCAGGCGCACGAAGGGCATCGGCTTCTTGAAATAGGGCAGGAAATAATCTTCGTCGAGATCCAGCGCGCGGCCGAAGATGCGCAGCACGGTATCGCCGACGTCCCTGAGGGCGTTGAAATAGGTGTCGATGGCCGGGCGCAGCGCCGGCATGGCGGCGGGCCACTGGTTGGGCCCGTGCAGCGGCACGCCCGCCTTCACGTCCGGATCGTCGGGCCCGAGGTCGAGGCCGGCCAGGAATGTCTCGTTGAAGTTCGGCTTGAGATCGGCGGTGTATGTCGAGTTGTTGATCGGCATGAAGCCGCGGTGGGAACTGTTGATCTTGACCGTCAGCTTGTCGGCCTCGGGCAGGGCGAAGAAGGCGCGTGACGCAGTGAAGGCGCCGTCGATCACCGCCTGGTCGACACCGTGCCCGGCGATATAGAGGAAGCCCACGGTCTCGGCCGCTTCCTGCACCTGGCGGACCACCCGGTCCTTGGCCGATCCGTCGCGGAACCCCGCGATGTCGATGATCGGGATCGTATCGACGGCCACGTCGCTATGCTCAGGCATCTTGTCCTCCCTCGCGTTCACAGTCCCAGGAACGCCGTCTTGACGAATGGATCGTCCAGCAGCGTCGGGCCGTCGCCCGACAGCACGACACGCCCTTTCTCGATGACGAAGGCGCGGTCGGCCAGCTGCAGGCTCTGGCGCACGTTCTGCTCGACCAGCAGGATGGTGATTCCCTCGGCATTCAATTGCCGGATCAGCCCGAACGTCTCGGCCACCACCTTGGGCGCCAGGCCGAGCGAGGGCTCGTCCAGGATCATGAGTCGCGGTTCGGCCATCAGGCCGCGGGCGATGGCCAGCATCTGCTGCTCGCCGCCCGACATGCTGCCGCCGAGCTGGCCACGGCGCTGGGCCAGGCGCGGGAACAGCGTGAAGACGCGATCGAGGTTGCGGGCCAGGTTGGCCGCGGCACGCCGGTTCAGCGCGCCCATCAGCAGGTTTTCTTCGACCGTCATGCGCGCGAAGATCAGCCGGCCCTCGGGCACCAGCGTGATGCCGCGCTCGACCATGGCGGGGCAGTCGAGACCGCTCACCGTCTCGCCGTCGAAGCGGATCGTGCCGCCGCTCGGCCGGATCGCGCCGGCGATGACCTGGACGGTCGTGGTTTTGCCGGCGCCGTTGGCACCGACCAGCACGACGATGGTGCCCGGCGCCACGGTGAAATCGAGACCACGCACGGCCAGCGCGCCGCCGTAGCCCGCGGCCAATCCCTGGACGCTCAGCAGGTCGGTCGCGGTCATGGCGCCTCCTGGCCGAGATAGGCCTCGATCACCCGGGGGTCGCGGTTGACGTCCTCGGGCCGGCCGTCGGCGATCAGCCGACCGGCCTCCAACACGATGACACGGTCGGATACCTTCATGACCGCCGGCATGTCGTGCTCGACTAGCAGAACGCCGGCGCCGCGGGAGGCCAGCGCCTTCAGGCTGGCCAGGATCTCCTCCGACTCCGCCGGCACCAGGCCGGCCAGCGGCTCGTCGGCCAGCAGCAGGTGAGGCCGCGCGGCAAAGGCGCGCCCGAGCTCGAGCTTGCGCAGTTGGCCGATCGTCAGCTCGGCGGCCTGTCGTTCAGCCAACTCGGTAAGACCCGCCAGCGCCAGCACCTCGTCGACGATCGCGGGGCCGCGCTTGTCGCGCTTGCCGAACAAGGCGCCGACCTTGACGTTGTCGCGCACGCTCAGCCCGCGGAAGGGGCGTGCGATCTGGAAGGCACGGGCGATGCCGAGCTCGGCGATGCGGCAGGTATTCATGCCGTCGATGCGCCGGCCGCGGAAGGTGACGCTGCCGCGGCTGAGCGGCAGGTAACCGGTCAGCAGGTTGAAGATCGTCGACTTGCCGGCACCGTTGGGGCCGATCAGGCTGACGATGCGGCCGGCTTCGGCGGTGAACGAGACATCGTCGACCGCCGCCAGCGCGCCGAACCGCCGGCTGAGCCCTGTGACGTCGAGCAGCGGCGTGGTCATCGCTCGGCCTCGCGCGCACGCCGGCGGCGCCACAGCCCGACGATGCCGTCGGGCGCGAGGAGCACCACGGCGATGATCAGGATGCCGGTGATGGCGAGGTGGTACTCGAGCAGGTCGGCCAGGACCAGCTTGGTGACGCCGGTCATGACCGCGGCGCCGATCACCGGCCCGAGGATCGATCCCATGCCGCCGACCAGGCTGTTGACGATCATTTCCAGGCTGAGCGAGCCGCGGAACACCGAATCGCTGGTGATGTAGCCGAGGTTCAAGGCATAGACCGCGCCGATCGATCCGGTCAGTGCGCCCGACAGCACGAAGGCTACGACCTTGAAGCGCGTCGTCGGCACGCCCAGCATCTGCGCGGCGTCCTCATCCTCGCGGATCGCGGCCAGGCCATAGCCCAGCCGGCTGCGCGAGATCGCCCAGGCGATGGCCAGCACGACGGCCAGTAGCGCCAGCGCGATCCAGTAGAAGAAGGCCTCGACCCGCACACTCATCGGCGCCAGGTTCGGCAGCGCAAGGCCGGTCGATCCGCCGAAAATGGGAAAGGCAGCAACGGCCTCGCCCAGCACCAGGGCGACAGCCAGCATGGCGATGGTGAAGTAGTGGCCGCGCAGCCGCAGGATCGGCCAGGCGATGATCATCGCGATCCC
Source organism: Vineibacter sp. (assembly GCA_035279205.1). Lineage (GTDB taxonomy): Bacteria > Pseudomonadota > Alphaproteobacteria > Reyranellales > Reyranellaceae > Vineibacter. The sequence continues at coordinate 7,647 of DATEIF010000553.1, read as the reverse complement.
GCCGGCGACCACCAGGCCGGCGCCGAGGGCCCAGGCGAGCTGCAGCGCAGGCGCGGCCTCGGGCACGGCGCGCAGGGCGAGCGCCGCGGCGAAGGCGCCGATGCCGACGAAGGCGGTGTGGCCGAAGCTGTAGTAGGACGTGAAGCCGGCCAGCAGCCACCAGCAAACGGCGAAGCCTGCCGACAGGAAGATCGACAGGCCGACGCGGACGTAGAACGCCTTGAGGAAGAAGGGCAGCGTCGCCAGCGCGGCGATCAGCAGCACGGCCAGCAGCAGGATGGTGATCCGTCGCGCCATGTCAGCGGCTGGCCTTGAATGCGCTGCCCAGGATGCCGTTCGGGCGCACCAGCAGCGTGGCCAGCAGGATCAGGAACATCACCATGTTGGTGTAGACCGCCCCGAGATAGGTCTGGGTCAGGGTCGAGACCAGCCCGAGCAGGAGGCCGCCCAGCATGGCGCCGCCCAGGCTGCCGACGCCGCCCAGCGTGACGACGATGAAGGCGTAGACCGTCCAGGTCACTTCCTCGGCCGGCGTGAAGGGCAGCATCATGCCGATCAGCACGCCCGAGGCGGCCGCGAAAGCGCTGGCCACCGCGAAGGTCAGCGCATAGACCGCGCGAGCGTCGACGCCGCACAGCCGGGCGCCGAGTTCGGACAGCGCCGTCGCCCGGATGACGCGGCCCCAGCGCGAGAAGCGCAGGAACGAGCCGAGGATGGCGATCAGCGCCAGGCCGCAGGCGAAGGCGACCAGCCGCACCAGGTCGATCGAGATGTCGCCGACCCGCAAGTTGATGAAGGAGTAGGACGGGCTGATCGACCGCACCGACGACGAGAAGGTGACCGTCAGCAGGTTCACGGCAATCAGCGTGAAACCGAACGTGACCAGCAGGGCCGCGACCGGATTGCCGCGTTCGACCGCCGGCTGGATCACCAGGCGCTGGCAGCCCCAACCCAGGGCGAAGGCCACCAGCATCAGCGGCGGAATCGACAGTAGCGGGTCGATGCCCAGAACCGACCACGCCATCAGGGCGCCATAGGCGCCGCCGATGACGAAGATGCCGTGGGTGAGGTTGATGACGCTCATCACCCCGAAGATCAGCGAGAAGCCGACGGCGGCGATCGAGAGGATGCCGCCGTAGAGCAGTCCGTTGACCAGCGTCTGGACCAGTGCCGTCACGATGGTGTCAGCGCTTCGACCAGGGCTCGATCGGCCACTGCGGCGCGGCTTCGCGCAGGCGTTCCGGCGCGATTACCTTGATGTCGCCGCCCTGCACCTGGGTCACCGCCGATCCCATCAGCACCGGATCGCCGTCGCCCTGTGGCGTGAACTTGATGCGGCCGTAAAGCGATTCGATGTCGAGCTTGGCCAATGCATCGCGCACCGCGATCGGATCGTCGGTGCGGCCGACCGTCTGCAGGGCGTTGACATAGGCAACGATGCAGGCGGCCGCCGTGCCCTGATGGTAGATCAGCGGCAGGGTGTTGTTGGCGCGGTAGTATTCGGCGAACTTGGCCGTCGAGCCGAAGATCGGGTCGGTATAGGGAAAGGTCGGCGACCAGGTCGAGATGCAGGTGATGCCGCCGGCGTACTTGCCCAGCGCCTCGCGGAAGCTGGCGGCCTGCGGTCCCAGCGACGTGAACAGCATCTTCACATCGGTCCGGCTCTGCGCCATCTGGCGGGCGATCAGCAGCGAGTTCTGGTCCGACGTCAGGCACATGACGATATCGGGCGCATCCTCGCGCACCGAGGTCAGCACCGCCGAAACGTCCTGCAGCTGGGCCGGCAGCTCGAACACCTTGACGACCTGCATGCCCTTTTCCTTCAGGCGCTCGATCACGCCCAGCCCTTGAGGCTTGGAGAACGGGTCGTTGGTGTAGACGACAGTGACGGTCTGGGGCTTGGGCGACAGCGCCTCGAAGGCGTCGACGGCGGGGAAGGCCGAGCGCGAGGCGCGCGGATACATGCCGAAGACGAATTTGTAGCCTTGCGTGAAGATCGGATCGCCACCACCGCCAGCCTGCACCATCGGTTTGCGCGCCCGTTCGGTCAGCGCGACCTGGGGCAGGATGATGGGCGTCGAATACGAGCCCAGGAAGAAACGCACATCATCGTCGATCTGCTTCTGCAGCAGGGTCGTGGCGCGCTGCGGATCGGAGGCGTCATCGACCAGGCGCAGTTCTAGCCGATGGCGCTTGCCGCCGATGTCGATCCCGCCCTTCACTTCGTTGACGTATTTGACGACGGTCTGGTAGCCGGCGTGGACGCTCTGGCCGATTTCGGCCCAGCGGCCGCTGAAGGGGATGGTGCCGCCGAAGATGACGGCGGGCTGCGTCTGTGCCGCCGCGCGGCCCGAGGCCCCGAGAGCCCCGATGCCGATGGTCGCCGAAACTGCCTTGATCGATCCGCGTCGCGTGATGCGGTACGCCATGGGCCCCCTCCGTTTGCCTCTCTGTCGTTGATGCGTTTTGCACAGGGCGGCGCGTGGCGGCCTGCTGCGGTGGTCGGCAGAGATTTTCAAACACCACTACGACGATATAGTATTTGACACGCGACGCAGCGGCAAGGCAAATTTCAAAAAGAATATCGCCGTTCTCTTATTTGATACAGGGGGCGCGAATGGCGGGGCGGAAACAAGGGGCGGCCGCGACGGCGCGCCCGGCAGGCTTCGGCGACAAGCAGTTGCGATCGCTCGGGCGGCGGCTGCGGCAGCTGCGCGAGGCGCGCAACTGGTCGCTGAAGAAGATGGCTCTCGAAAGCGGCATCAGCATCGCGGCGATCCAGAAGATCGAGGTCGGCGAGGCCAATCCCAGTCTGCTGACCGTGCTGGCGATGACGGAAGTGCTGGGCGAGCCGGTCGACCGGTTGATCGAGGCGTCGCGCGAACTGGATCGCGCCGTCAACGTCGTGCGCGGCACGCTGCCGACACGCGCGCAGGCCGCCGTGGCGCTGGCTACCGACTTGGACAGCCCGCAGATGGAGGCGCATCTGATCCCCGTCGACTCGAAGGAGCGCTTCGACCTGCGCGATCATGGTGTGACGGGCGCAGCCTTCGCCTATGTGCTGGATGGCACGGTCGCCATCGACCAGGGGGGCGATAGCGCGCCCCGCGTGCTGCGCGCCGGCGATGCGGTGCATCTGAACGCCGATGTCGCCCTCGGCATGACAGGCCAGCTTGCCCGGCGCAGCCATGTGCTGTGCCTGGCCGACCGCCGCGATCCCAACGACATGGCAGAACCGAAATGACCACGGGCCGCAAGTATCTCGTCGCGACGGATGTCGGCGGCACCTGCACGGACACCATCGTGTTCGCATCGGGTGAGCCGGTGCGGCTGGGCAAGGCGCTCTCCACACCACCGGACTTCGCCACCGGCGTGCTCGACTCGATTCGCTCGGCAGCAGCCTCGATGGGCCTGACGCTGGAGGCGTTGCTGGCGCAGACCTCGCTGTTCATGCACGGCTCGACCGTCGTCGACAACGCGGTGCTGACTCGCGACGGCTCGCGCACCGGCCTGCTGACGACCGAAGGTTTCGAGGACACCGTCCTGGTGACCCGCGGCGCCTACGGCCGCTGGGGTGGTCTGACCGAGGACCGGATCAAGCATCCGGTCAAGACGGACCGCGCGCCGGCCCTGGTCGATGCCGCCCGCATCGTGGGCATCGCCGAGCGCGTCGACTACAAGGGCGCGGTGTTGCGCGAGCTGGACGAGGCGCAGGTCGAGCGCGCGGTGCGTCACCTGGTCGACCGCCACCGGGTCGATGCCATTGCCGTGTCGTTCCTGTGGTCGTTCTACAACCCGGTCAACGAACAGAAGGTCAAGGCGCTGATCAACCGCATCGCGCCCGACGTCTATTGCACGCTGTCGAGCGACATCGCGCCGGTACCCGGCGAATACGAGCGCAGCTCGACCGTCGTGATCAACGCCTACGCCGGCCGCATCACGCGCGCCTATCTGTCCAGCCTGGAAACGCTGCTGGCCGCGACAGGATATGACGGCCCGGTCATGGTGATGCAGGGCTACGGCGGCCTGTTGCCGGCACACGAGGCGGCGGACCGCTCGATCGGCATGCTGGAATGCGGGCCCGCCGCCGGCGTCATCGGCAGCCGGGCACTGGGCCAACTGCTGGACCAGCCCGACGTGATCGCGACCGACATGGGGGGCACCACCTTCAAGGTGTCGGTGATCCAGGGCGGTACGATCGAATACGCGCGCGAGCCGATGGTCGATCGCTTCCACTACACCCAGCCCAAGATCGAGGTCGTCTCGATCGGGTCGGGCGGCGGATCGATCATCTCCTTGGAGCCCGGCTCGAACGCACCGCGGGTCGGCCCGCGTTCGGCCGGTTCGCGTCCCGGCCCGGTGTGCTACGGCCTCGGCGGCGACGAGCCCACCTTGACCGACGTGTTCATGCTGATCGGCTATATGGATCCCGAGATCTTCCTCGGCGGCAGCATGCGGCTCGATCGCGAGCGGGCGCGGCAGGTGTTCGAGCAGAAGATCGCCCGCCCGCTGGGCTTGTCGGTCGAGGCCGCCGCGATCGGCGTCTATCGGGTCGCTGCGGCCCAGATCACCGACCTGATCCGCCAGATCACGGTCGAGCGCGGTTTGGATCCACGCGACTTCGTGCTGCACGCCTTCGGTGGATCCTGTGGCATGGTCGCCGGCATGTTCGGCGCCGAGCTCAACGTGCGGCGCATGGTGGTGCCCTATACCGCCTCGGTGAATTGCGCCTTCGGCCTGATTTCGGCCGATATCGTGCACGAGTACGCCACGACGGCCCTGCTGCCGGTGCCGTCGCCGGCCGAGGCGGTCAACCGGCTGTTCGCGCCGATGCTGGAGAAGGCGCGGGCCCAGTTGGCGCTGGAGGGCTTCACCGGCGATCGCGTGCGGTTGGATGGCGCGGTCGACCTGCGCTATTCCCGCCAGGTGCACGAGGTCACGACGCCGATCCGCGGCAGCGTGCCGCTCGACGATGCGGCGCTGGCCGGCGTGGTCGCCGATTTCGAGGCGCTCTACGAACGCAAGTACGGCAAGGGCTCGGCCTATCGCGAGGCCGGCATGGAGATGACCCAGTTCCGGCTGACGGCGCGCGGGTTGATGGAGCGGCCCGAGATTGCGGCCGAGGCCACAGGCGGAGCGGATGCCGCGCCGGCACGCGTCGGCCGGCGGCCGATCTTCGTCGAGGCCGAAGATGGCATGGTGCCATCAGACATCTACGATTTCGAGAAGCTGCGCCCGGGCAATGTCGTGGCGGGGCCGGCGGTGATTCACACGCCGATCACGACCATTGTGCTGCAGGCCGGCCAGCGCGGTACGCTCGACGGCTATCGCAACGTCATTATCGATTTCGCCTGACCGCCACGGAGACACCGATGGATCCGATCACGTTCTCGATCATCCGTCACCGCCTGTTTCGCGTCGTCGAAGAGGCGGTCATGACGCTGAAGCACGTTTCGGGCAGTGCCATCACCAACGAAGGGCACGACCTGATGGTCTCGCTCTATCGTGCCGATGGTTCGCTGCTGATGGGGGGCGTCGGCTTCCTGCATCACCTGACCAGTGCCGCCGAGGCCTGCAAGGCGATCATCCGCCGCTTCGACGGACAGATCCACGAAGGCGACCTGTTCCTGTTGAACGACCCCTATACGGCGGCACTGCATACGTCCGACATCTACCTGATCGCGCCGATTCACTACCAAGGCCGGCTGGTCGCGTGGAGCGCCTGTTTCGTCCATGTCTTCGATATCGGCGCGATGAACCCGGGCGGCTTCGCGCCTGACGCCGTCGACATCTTCACCGAAGGCTTCTCGTCGCCCGGCCTGAAGCTGATCGACCGGGGCGAGATGCGCCAGGACGTGTGGGACACCATCCTGAACATGGTGCGCGGCCCCGAGATGGTCGCCCTCGACCTGCGTTCGATGATCGCCTGCAACAACGTTGCCGGCGAGCGGCTGATCGCGCTGTTCGAGAAGTACGGCGCCGAGATCGTCGACGACGCCTGCCGCATGCTGATCGAGCAGTCCGAGCAACGGCTGCGCGAGCGTCTGCGCGAACTGCCCGACGGGCAGTGGCAGTCGCGCCAGTATCTCGAGGTCAAGGGTGAGACCTACAGGGTCGTGCTCACCATGCGCAAGCAGGGCGACGAGCTGGTGTTCGACTTCACCGGATCCTCGCCGCAGTCGAAATACAGCGTCAACTGCTCGAAATGGGCGTCGCTGGGCGGGCTGTTCGCGCCGCTGTTCCCGCTGCTGTGCTACGACATCACCTGGAACGAGGGCGTCATTCGCCCGGTGCGCATGATCGCGCCGGAAGGCAGCATCGTGAACTGCGCGCGGCCGGCACCGGTGTCGGTGGCGACGGTCGGCGCCATCCAGTCGGTCAACAATGCCGCCTGCGCCACCATCGGCAAGATGCTGGCGGCCAGTGAGCGGTACGCCGAGGAATCGACGGCGGTATGGCATGCCAACCATTTCGCGATCTTCATGTTCGGCACCAACCAGCGCGGCGGCTTGTCGATCGGCATCCTGACCGAGACTTTCGCCGGCGCGGGCGGCGCGCGGCATGTCGGCGACGGCGTCGATATCGGCGGCGAGATCCCCAACCCGATCTCGCGCATGGCCAATGTCGAGACCATCGAGGCGACGTTCCCGGTGCGCTACCTGTTCCGCCGCCGCCTGAAGGACTCGGGCGGGCCCGGCCGCCATCGCGGCGGCACCGGCGGTGAGATGATGATCGTCGCCCATGACGCGCCCGACGGCGGTATCGACTATGTCGTCTCCGGCAAGGGCACCAAGTTCCCGCAAAGCGATGGGCTGGCCGGCGGTTATCCCGGCGCGCTGAACGATTATGTCTGGATTCATGCCGACGAGTCCGACGCGACGGCCTTTGCCGGCAGCCTCGCCGACATGAAGGGCCGGCACGAACCGATTTCCTGGGGCGTCTATCCGCTGCGCGGCAAGGATGGCCTCTATGTGCGCTGGAACGGCGGCGGTGGCCTGGGCGATCCGCTCGACCGGCCGGCCGAGCAGGTGGTGAACGATGTGACCGCCGGTGCGATCTCCACCCGCGCCGCCGAGGAGGTCTACGGCGTCGCCTTCAAGGACGGTGTCCTCGATCCCACCCTGACCGAAGCCCGACGGCGCGATCTGAAGGCCCGCCGCCTGCAGGAGGTCGCGTGATGGCCCGCCGGCGATTTTCCGACACCCTGATCCTCGCCGACGGCAAGATCTGCTGCGGCGCCTGCGAGCGGCCGTTGGCTGCGGCCGACCGCTCGTGGAAAGAGCAGGCCGCGCTCACCGTGGTGCCGGTCGCGTCGCTGCCCGGTGCCGGCCTCGGCACCGACAGCCGCATCGTGCTGCGCCGCTTCGCGTGTAGCGGTTGCGGCTCCCTGCTGGAGACCGAGGTGGCGTTGCCCGAGGATCCTTTCCTCGAAGACCGCATCGTCGTGGCAGGCTGAGCCATGGCGCGGCGCAAGGCGGCGCAGCCGGCTGAGGCGAAGTCGGCTTACGAGACCGAGCTGGTCGGCGAGCGGCTGCGGGCCCTTCGCTTGGCGCAGACACTGACCTTGAGTCAGCTGTCGGCGCTGTCCGGCGTGCCGGCCTCGACCATCTCCAAGATCGAGAACGGCCAGCTGCGCCCCAATCTGGT
>DATEIF010000552.1:0-5023 GCA_035279205.1 Vineibacter sp. | reverse complement strand
GAACGGATAGCCCTTGATGTCGGCGCTGTATCCGGGCTGGCCGGGGCGCAGGCGATGGGTGTGGATCTTGCCGTGGCCGCCCAGCGCGCCGTCGAGGAAATCCTGCGGGTTCATCGCGTAGCACACGGCCTGCCGCAGCTTCTGGCTGTTGAACACCTTGACGGTGTCCATCATCTGCAGATGCCACAACACCGAGGGGAACCAGGTGGTTTTCAGGCCGTCACCTTCGGCTCGCGTCGCCAGCGATGGGTTGGTCCAGACGATGTCCACCTGTCCCGTGCGCAGCGCGTTGTAGAGGCTGTCGGCATCGACAATGTGCGTGACCTCGATCCGCTTGGGGCCGACGGCTTGCGGTGCATAGTAGCCGTCGTAGAAGCTGACTACCGTGCGCAGGCCGCGCACAGAGTCCTTGGTCTCGTATTTCCATGGCCCGGTGCCGACCGGCGCCGTCTTCCACTTGCCGCTGTCGAGCGCCTGCGGCGAGATCATGTAGGCGCCGCGCCGCGCCAGGTTGGGCAGCAGGTTGGGTGCCGGCTGCTTCAGCGTGATCTGTACCTGGGTGGCATCGACGGCCGTGATCTTGTCGACCGCAGCCATGATGTAGCGCCACTGGCTGGGCGTATCGCGAATGCGTTCCAGGTTCTTGACCACGGCGGCGGCATCGAACGGCGTGCCGTCATGGAAGGTGACACCGGAGCGCAGCGTGAACTCGAGCTTGGTCGGGCTCTCCGTCCACTGCGTGGCGAGCCGGGGCTGGATCTTCACCCCGTCCGGCGCCAGCTCGACCAGGCCCTCGTAGACCAGCGACGTGTAGGTGCCGTTGGCCTTGGTCAGGGTCTCCCAGTCATCGACCTGCTGGTTGGTGCCGAAACGCAGCGTGCCGCTGGGGGCGCTCCAGCTCTCGCCGCCGCCGATCATCAGTGCGGCCGCCACCAGCAGGCTCAGTCCTGACCGCGCCATCCGGGCCTCCCCAACAGGCACTACAATCGTTTGCAGTAGCGGCCACGGTGACAGTTTCAGAAGAATGAATAAAGGTTCTATCGCGAAATTGTTGGTTTCAGACCGGGAAATAATGCCGATCGTACCGATGCGTGTATTGGCGGCCGGCAGGACAGCCGCGACGATGGTGTCCTGCCGGCCTTTTCCCTTAACTAGGACGGCGATCCGCCGATGGTGGCGCGCAGGCGTCGGGCGGCGGCAACCATGTTGACCAGCGCGGGCCGCACTTCCTCCCAGCGTCGGGTCTTCAGCCCACAATCGGGGTTCACCCAGATCTGCTCGGGCGACAGGCGCTGCTTGGCCTTGTCGAGCAGTGCCACCATCTCGTCGATGTCGGGCAGGCGCGGCGAGTGGATGTCATAGACGCCGGGTCCGATCTCGTTCGGGTAGCGGTAGGTGATGAAGGCGTCCAGCAGCTCCATCTTCGAGCGCGATGTCTCGATGGAGATCACATCGGCGTCCATCGCGCCGATGGCATCGATGATGTCGTTGAACTCCGAGTAGCACATGTGCGTGTGGATCTGGGTTTCGTCGGCGACGGTCGATGCCGAGAGCCGGAAACAGGCGACCGCCCAGTCGAGATAGGCTTTCCACTGCGCCCGGCGCAGCGGCATGGCCTCGCGCAATGCCGGCTCGTCGATCTGGATGATGCGGATGCCGGCCTCCTGCAGGTCGGCGACCTCGTCACGCAGCGCCAGCGCGATCTGGCGGCAGACCTGCTCCAGCGGAAGATCGTCGCGCACGAACGACCATTTCAGCATCGTGACCGGCCCGGTCAGCATGCCCTTGACCGGCTTGCGGGTGAGCGACTGGGCGTAGGCCGACCAGGCCACCGTCATCGGCGTTGGCCGCGAAACATCGCCATAGATGATCGGCGGGCGCACGTAGCGCGAGCCGTAGCTTTGCACCCAGCCGTGCCTGGTGCAGATGTAGCCGCGCAGCAGCTCGCCGAAATACTGCGCCATGTCGTTGCGCTCGAACTCGCCGTGCACCAGCACGTCGAGCCCGATGTCCTCCTGCCAGCGCACGGCGGCCTCGGTCTCCTGGTGCAGGAACGCATCGTACTCGGCGTCGCCCAGGGCGCCCTTCAGGTGCTGGGCGCGTGCCTTGCGCACCGCGTCAGTCTGGGGGAATGAGCCGATGGTCGTCGTCGGCAATGCGGGCAGCCCCAATTCGGCGCGCTGCCGGCGCTGGCGCTCGGCAAAAGCCGAGGTGCGGCGGGCCATGTCGGGCGTCACGGCCGCCAGCCGCGCGGCAACGGCAGCGTCGTTGATCTTCGGCGACGTCCTTCTCGTCGCCACGGCGACGGCAGAGGCGTCGAGGATGTCCGCGACGGCAGCGCGGCCATCGCTCAGCGCGGTGCCGATGGCGTGGAGCTCGCCCATCTTCTGGACGGCGAAGGCGAGCCAGCCCCTGACATCCGGATCCAGGCCGGTCTCGAGCTCCAGATCAATCGGCACATGCAGCAGCGAGCAGGACGGTGCGACGATGATGCGGTCGCTGCCACGGCGCGCGACGACCGGCTCGATGCGATCGAGGATCGCCGGCAGATCGGCGCGCCAGACGTTGCGGCCGTCGATCACGCCCAGCGACAGCGTCAGGTCGGCCGGCGCCTGGGCGATGACACGATCGAGATCCCCAATGCCGCGCACCAGGTCGAGATGCAGTCCCCGGACGGGCAGTCGCAATGCCGTGTCGAGGTTGTCACCCAGCCCGCCGAAATAGCTGGTCAGCAACAGATTGAGCGACGGCGCGGCGCGGCTCAGCGTCTCGTAAGCAGACCGCAGCGCCGCGTGCGCCGCCGCGTCGAGGTCGAGCGCCAGGCAGGGCTCGTCCATCTGCACCCAGTCGGCACCGCTTGCCGCCAGCCGGCGCAGCAGCTCGGCATAGACCGGCAGCAGGGCGGGCAGCAGCGACAATGGATCGACATCCGCATCCTTGCTCTTGCCGAGCTTGAGGAACGTCACCGGCCCGACGAGCACGGGGCGCGTACGAAGGCCCAGCGACATCGCTTCCCGGAAATCGTCGACCGGCTTGGTGGTGGCGAGCGTGAAGGCCTGGCCCTTGCTGAACTCGGGGACCATGTAGTGGTAGTTGGTGTCAAACCACTTGGTCATCTCGAGCGCCGGCACGCCGCCGCCATGATGGGCATGGCCACAGGCGTCAGGATCAGCGCCGGTGCTGCCGCGCGCCATGGCGAAGTACGTATCCAGCGGTATGTCGCTGCCGGTCCAGCCATAGGCTGCCGGAATGGCGCCGACCATCACGCTGGTGTCGAGCACGTGGTCGTAGAGCGAGAAATCGTTGCTGGGAATGTGCGTGATGCCGAGCGCGTTCTGGCGTGCCCAGCTCGCGGTGCGCAGGCCCGACGCCGCGTCGAGCAGCGCGGTGCCTGTCGACCGCCCGGCCCAATAGCTTTCGAGTGCCGATTTCAACTCGCGGCGGGGACCGATGCGCGGCACTCCCAGCGTGCTGACGGGAATGGAAGACTTGGCCATTTCTAACCCCTGTGTGATGGGGCCGAGCGGACGCCATGCCGGAAGGCGGGATTTGTTGCCCCGAACATGCGTCCACCGGGACACCCCGCCCGAGGACGTTCTGCTGCCGTCGCGGCAGGTCTCCTGGCTTGCGGGTTACAGCTTCTGCCAGGCCTTCCCGGCGCCGGGTGACGCCAGTGACATGTCTCGACAGAAGCTCGCCGCTGACAGTTGCGGGGGCAGCTCCGGCATCGCACCGGATTCCCTCTTAGCTTCCGCGCCGACTGGTGGAGCGGAAGAACCACGACGGTTGATGATACACGCGAACTTCAACCTTTACGAGCAGTCTCGTATAACGGCGCCGTTATGTCCGGCGCATCATCGCTGCGGCATGCCCTGCGGAATGATGGTCTCGATGATCGAGGCATCCAGCGCCTCGTACGCATGCAGCCCGATCAGCGCATAGAGCTCGGCGCGCGTCTGCATCTCGTCCAGCATCGCCTGGGTGCCGCCATCACGGCGGATAGCGGCATAGAGTCTGGTCTGGGCCCGATTGGCGACACGCAGCGCCGAGACCGGCCAGATCACCATGCGATAGCCCATGGCCTCGAACTCACTGGCCGTGAAGAACGGCGTCTTGCCGAACTCCGTCATGTTGGCCAGCAGCGGCACGCCGGGCAACGCTTTCGCGAACGCGCGGAACATCTCGGCGTTGGTCAGGGCTTCGGGGAAGATCGCGTCGGCCCCGGCTTCGATAAAGAGCTTGGCGCGCGCGACGGCGCCGTCGAGGCCTTCGCTCGCTGCGGCGTCCGTGCGGGCGATCAGGTAGAGATGGCGCCGCGCCCGGGCTGCCGCCGCGACCTTGGCCGCCATGTCATGCGCGTCGGCGAGCTTCTTGTCGTTGAGATGCCCGCATTTCTTGGGCAGCAGCTGGTCCTCGATGTGGACAGCGGCGGCGCCGGCATCCTCGAAGCTGCGCACCATGTGCATGACATTGAGCGCCTCGCCGTAGCCCGTGTCACCGTCGACCAGCACCGGCAGGCCGCTGGCGCGGGCGACCTGGCGAATGAAGAAGCTGACGTCCTCGATGGTGATGACCCCGAGGTCGGGCAGCCCCATCGATGCGCTCATCGCCGCGCCGGACAGATACAGCGCCTCGAAGCCAGCGGCTTTTGCCTGCAGCGCCGCCATGCCGTTGTGCGCACCCGGCATCTGCACGATGCCACCGCGATTGATCAGCGCACGAAAACGCTCGCCGGCGGGTGCGCTCGGCAGGTCGGCGGCGACGAGATAGGGCATGCGACGCTCCTTGAAATCCGGCCGGTGCGCCGATCGTCAGCTATCGCGCAGACGGCACACCGCATGAAGATTAACCACAGAGGTACGGAGGGCACAGAGGAACACGAAGAAAAAATCATTGCGCACCTGCGGCGCGCCGCCTCGTCATCCTCTCTGTGATCCTCTGTACTACTGACCTCACAAATCGTCGCGCGCTGAGGCGGTTCTTCTCTCCCCCACGTAGTGGGGGAGGTGCCCGAAGGGCGGAG
>DATEIF010000551.1:0-2227 GCA_035279205.1 Vineibacter sp. | reverse complement strand
GAAGGCGTCGATGCTCTTGCACTGGGCGCGCAGCGTGTTGCACACGACCGCGATGCCGTTGACGTCGAATGCGGCCATGTCGCCGACATAGACATGGCTGCCGCCGAAGCCGTGGGTGCGCGCATCGCGCTTCAGCCCGATCACCTTGGCGCGTACATCCAGCGCCGGTCCCGACATCGCGCCCAGCTTGCCACCCAGCCGGATGTCGAGCTCGGCGCCCTCGCCGACCTCGAAGCCCAGGCGTACCGCCATCGGATCCCAGAACATGGCGATGGCGGCATCCTTGATGCCGCGCTCCAGCATCGCCTGCAGGATGAACGTCGAGTCGCTGGCGGCGCCGCCGCCGGCATTGTCGGAAACATCGGCCAGCACCAGCGGCTTGGGCTGGTTGTGAGTCGCAGCACGCGCCAGCGCCTGATCGAGCGTGGCATAGGCCGGCTGGGTCTCGGCGCGCAGGCGGAAGAACTCCATGCCCAGCTCGCGCGCCAGCCGCTCCGCCTTGGGCTTGTCGTTGTCGGTGATCACCAGCATCTTGCTGCCCATGTCGGCGACATCGGCCCACGGAAAGCCGTGGATCACCGACACCGACAGCACGCCGTCCTTGCCCTGCAGCGCCGTGCACTTGTCGACGAAGCCGCGCATCGGCTGGCGCGTGGTGTGGAAGACGCCGATGGTGCGGCAGTCGAACCAGCCCATGACAGGCCTGGTCTTGCCATCAAGCACATCGGCGATCAGATCGAAGACATCGACCGCGCGATCGGAAACGTCGATGTGCGGGTATTCCTTGAACAGCACGATGGCGGTGGCGTTCTCCAGCTTCTGCGCGCCGACATTGGCGTGCAAGTCGAGCTCGACGCCGATCGGCACCTCGGGCCCGACGACCCGTCGCACATGGGCCATCAGATCGCCTTCGGCATCGTCGTAGCCCTCGGCCACCATGGCACCGTGCAGGCACAGCAGCACCGCATCGACCGGCAGCGCGGCCTTCAGATCAGCGATGATCTCATCACGGAATTCTTCATAGACCTTACGTACCGTCTTGCCCGCCGGCTGCGCGAAAGCGCACAGGCTTTCGATCACCTGCCAGCCGCGCGCCTGCGCCATGCGGCGCCACACTGCCAGCGGCGCACCAAACATAGGCGTCTTGTCGCCGTAGTTGCCCTTGCGGAAGAGGCAGGTGTCCTGGAACAGCTGCAGTCCCGTCGGCAGCGACGAGAAGGTGTTGGTTTCCGTCCCCAGCGTCGCCGTGAAAATCTTCTTCATGAATGCGCAGGCCCCATGCCGTTGATGGGGCCGACGCTACCCGTTCTTGCCGTGCGGTTGAAAGCGAGCAGACGGCTGAAAGTCTCGCGCGATGCGCAGACCCGGCATGCGCGGCGTCTTGTCCGCTCGCGCCGTAGGACGACGTCTCAGCGGCGGTCGATGATGGTGAACTCGGCGTCGCTGACCCGCGACGAACGCACGCGGACCGGCACCGTCGCACGCGGACGGAACAGTCCGCCCAGCCAATCCCTGGTCTTGTAGACCAGCACACCGACGCCGACGGCGACCACGGCTGCAGCAACGATGGCAAGGCCAAACACCAGCATCGCGATCACACAGATCGCAACACCGAGGCCCCGCAGCCAGATGGACAGGGGCAGACGAGACAAAGTGCGCAGGAGGTTCATGGTCCTTATCCCCGACAGCCCGCAGCCGGCCGACGCCGCCCGCAGACTACGCACATCATGTAGTGCGGGATGGGGCCGTTGTCACCCTCCCAAGGTTAACTTCTTGAAATGACGACCTTTATTTCACCCAGACTGATGCGGGAGCCGTCGCGGACCGGCACCGGCCGGTAGGGCTCGATCTTGTAGCCGTCGACGGCCGTGCCGTTGGTCGATCCGAGATCCTCGACTGTCAGCGTGCCGGCGGCCGCCCTGAAGCGGGCATGGCGGCGCGAGATGCTGTCGTTGTCGATGGTCAGGTGGCAGTAGCGCGGCAGGCGACCGAACACGACGCCCTCGGGCTGCTCCAGCAGCGCACCGTCGAGGCGGATGTCGATCGGTGTGCCGACGCGATCGGCACCGACCAGACGCCAGCCGGCCAGCGGCGGCGGCGCGAAGAACGGCTGAATCAACGGGCCGGCCGCTGGTGCCTGTGCCGCGGCCGCGGGCCCCGGCATGTAGGGCACCGGCGGGGGCGGCTGATACGACGGATGTGATATCGGGATAGGCGCCGGCGGCAA
>DATEIF010000550.1:0-3921 GCA_035279205.1 Vineibacter sp. | reverse complement strand
GCACCTGCACCCGCACCACCGGCTCCTGCGCCTGCGCCAGCTCCGGCGCCTGCACCCGCACCACCGGCTCCTGCACCTGCGCCAGCTCCGGCGCCTGCACCACCGGCTCCTGCACCTGCGCCAGCTCCGGCGCCTGCACCCGCACCACCGGCACCTGCGCCTGCACCAGCTCCGGCCCCAGCTCCGGCACCAGCGCCGCCACCGCCACCGCCACCGCCACCGCGGCATTGCAGGAGATCGTTGTCAGCGTGCAGTGCCTTGAGCAGGGAAAGCGTCGAGGTGCTCGTTGCCGTGAACGACTGGGCGAAAGCCTGCGACGGCAGGAGCCAGCAGCCCGCCGTCAAGCTGGCAATCAGGAAGGTACGCGAGGCGTTCGACATCATCCATGCGCGCAACGCCCCGGCGCGAAGCGCGGTTGCCCGGTCACATTATTGTCCGGGAGGATGGCGATGGACGTCAGGAGGGGAGGCGTATTTCGCCGGAGGTAAGGCGCGAACGAATGCGGCTCACGGCATCGGCGACCGGATCGGCCGACCCGTTCCGCCGGGCGAGGGTAGCATCGTCAATGGACAGCACGTCCGCCAGCGCCAGTTCCCGCCCGTTCTCGTAAAGCCACAGTTCCCAAGCATCATCGATCGGGCGTACCCGCACCGCCAACGCACGTCCCTGATGCGTTAGCTCGAATTGACGACCCATGTGAAAGCCCCAAAAGAATTTCCCATTCCCACAATGAACCCCGCTTTATCTCCGCGGCGGCCGATCTTCAATCACAGAATGCAGCGGCGACGATCAGACCACCGTGACTTGCAACAAGTTGCGGCCGGCCGCTGTGCCGCCTGCAAGATGTGGAGGTCCCGTTTCGCTGTGTTCGGGGTCGCACAAAGCCACTTCAGCGGCGCCGCGCCGTGACGGACAAGGAACCATGTTGACCCGATCCGAAGCGCGTGCGGCGGTCCACGCCACGCTGGAGGCGCGCAGCCGCCTCGATCCCATCGGCCCGCAGGACATCCCGATCTTCGCCATCGAGATGAGCCGCATCCTCGATTTTCCCGGCGACGACGATCCGATCGCCGACATCGAGGCGTGGGCCGGAACGTGGTTCGACGCGCGAGTCGTCCGGCGAGCGTTCTCCGGCGGTGGAGCACGGCCCGTCATGGCGTGGTCGAGTGGGGCGAAATGATGTTGCCATTCCGGTCGATGCGATTGCCCTTGGCATCGTAGCGGAAGCCGTACTCGTCGCGGCTTGGGCTCACGGTGTCGGGCTGAACCGGCGGAGGCGGTGGAGAAGCGGCGGGCACATAGACCCGCGTGGGCGGCGGCGGTGGCGGCGGGCTCACCACGTGTTCTTCGGTGCGCACGCTGCAGGCGCCGAGCGCACCCGCCAGGACGCACGCGAAGGTACTCACGAAGGCACTGCGCGTGGCGGTCGATGGCATGGACATCTCCTTGGCGGGTCTCCCCGGTTTGGGTCGGTAGAACGCCGCCATCGGCCGAGGGTTGCGGCCGCACGCAATCATTCTGGTCTGGACAGACTCACTGCGATGCGGAGAATCGCCGTCTTCCATGTTCGTGCAAAAGCTCGAAACGGCCGAACGCCTCGTCCAGTCCGTGACGGAGGCCCTGTTGCGCGCCGGCGCGACGTGGCCGAGCGAAGTCGACAGCGCGGCGACGGCAATCTACGCCACCGATGCGGCCGGTGTTCTCACACACTTCAATGCCGCCTGCATTGGGCTTGCGGGGCGCAGGCCGGCCGCAGGGCACGACCGCTGGTGCGTGACATGGCGGCTCTACACCGAGGACGGCGAGGTGCTGCCGCACGATCGCTGCCCGATGGCGGTCGCGATCCGCGAGCGTCGCCGCGTGAGAGGACTGGCCGCGATCGCCGAGCGCCCGGACGGCACGCGGTGCGGCTTCCTCGCCTGTCCGACGCCGCTGGTCGATGCATCGCGCGCTTTCGTCGGCGCGGTGAACGCGCTGGTCGAGCTCTCCTTCGCCGAGCTTGCCGCCTTCCATCAGGGCCAGGCGCAGAAATGCCGCCGGCTGGCGATGGCGGTGAACGACAGCGTCACCATCGAGACGATGCTGCGGCTCGAGCGGGAATTCCAGGCGAAGGCCCAACGCTACCAGGCGCTCGACGCCTGATCGTCGGCAGACTCGGCGGAACGCTCGGGCGGCGGCTTCGGCACGATCGTCACGCGGACCCGTCCCGTGGCGACATTGACCAGATGCCAGCCGCCGCACGCCACGCAGCGCACCCGCCAGCGCAGCCGGCACCCTTCGACCGGCGGGGCATTGTCGGCCAGCACCTTCACGTTCATCTTCATGACAGGACACTGGAAGACGTAGAGAGGCGGTGCGTCCGGCATGCCTCGTCCCTCGCGGTGACGGTCATATGATAGGCGAAGAGATGGGTGGCGCGCCGGCATATCGCTCGATCGATCGGGAAGAATTGCAGGCAACGATTGCCCGTGGCAGGACGTTTATCGGCCTTTTGTTCGCGGCACCTCTTGCGTTGGATGACCTCGACCTGGCGGAAAGCCGGTTCGAGCGATGCCTCTTTCGTCTGCCGACGATCAAGAGCGCGGATTTCTCGGGCGCGACGTTTCGCGACTGCCGTTTCGAGCGGACGCGCTTCGCCAGCTGCAGGTTCGGCGACGGGCGGTTCCAGGGCTGCGATCTGTTCGATGTGGCGCATCGGCAGGGATGCAGCTTCGCGTTCTGCCACATGCCGGCGGTCGAGGCGGAGAAATGCAACTTCGCGACCGGAGCGTTCGAGCGTTGCGATCTCCATAACCTGCGCGCGGTCGAATGCAGCTTCCGCGGTGCGCGCTTCCCTCGCTCGTCGTTCACCAAGGTGCTGTCGCGACGATCGAGCCTGACCAGGGCGTCGTTCGACAAGTGCAACCTGAGCTTCGCCGATCTCTCGGGTCTGGTGTTGCAGAACTGCGAGTTCCTGTCGTGCCGCCTCTCCGAGGCGTCGCTGATCGACACCGACCTCAGCCATTCGACGATGCTCGCCTGCGCGCTCGACCGCATCGACTGGGATCGCGCCCGCCTCGCGAAGGCGGACCTTCGCGGCTCGCACCTCTCCGGGCTCAACCTCGCGCTGCTCGCCGACTATGCCGGCCTGACGATCAGCGAGAGCGAGCAGTCGGAGATCCTGAAGCAGCTGGGCATCGAGGTGCGCTGACATATCGTGCCTCCTCATCGCGGGCACCGCGATGGGGAGGTGTCGCCGTCATACGGCGACGGAGGGGTCATGAGTAACCGTCGTGACGCCTCTGACCCCTCCGGCCCTGCGGGCCACCTCCTCCCCGGCTCCGCCAGGGAGGAGACAATCGACCTTCAGCGGCTGAGCGACTCGAGCCAGCGGCCGAGGCGGTCGCCGGCGGCGCGGATCGGCGCGAAGGGGTCGTCGGAACGGCGCTGCGCATAGCCGTGCGACGTCCGGCGCGGCGGGGGCGGCGGAAGCGCCGCCACTTGCGGCGCGGGATCCTGGCGTAACGACTCGAGCAGGCTGCGGTCGGCCTCGCCGGTCTGCGGCAGGCCGCGATCGGCCTCGTAGTGCATGATCGCCGCGCGCGTCATCGGGCCGTCCGAGCCGTCGATCGGGCCGGGATTGAAGCCGAAGGTGTAGAGCTTCGTCTGCACCTCACGGATCTCCGCGCGCTGCAAGGGTGCGTTGCTTGGCGCCGCCGGAGCATCGGCAACGGCGGGCTGCGGCTTGTCGGGCTGCTGCGGCGCGTCAGGCGGTGACGGCGGCATCGGTGCTGGCGTCGATGCTGCCGTCGATGGCGACGGTGGTTCGGGCGCCGGTGGCGATGACGGGGGCGATGCCGTCACCGTCGGGGGCGCTGCTGGTGTTGGCGTCTGCGGCGCTGGCGCCGCCTGCGGCGGTGGCGGCAGCGTCGATGCTGCGGT
>DATEIF010000549.1:0-23034 GCA_035279205.1 Vineibacter sp. | reverse complement strand
GCTGCTGGAGCTCGAGCACTACCGTTCGCAGACCGAGCTCGACGTGATGCGCGCCATCAAGAAGGCCCTCGATCCCAAGGGCACCATGAACCCGGGCAAGGTCATCCGCGTCGACCCCACCGAGCCCGTCCGCGAAAGCTCGCTGATGCGGTAATGATTTCCCTCTCCCGCAGGCGGGAGAGGGAGGGGCCCATGGCGCGCAGCGCCATGGGAGGGTGAGGGACCACGCACGCGATGCCGAGTCCTGAGGCCCTCACCCGCCGGCCGCTGCGCGCCCGCCGACCTCTCCCGCCTGCGGGAGAGGTGAGAACAATCGAGACAAGACCGCGCTCCCGCCGCCGGGAGTGCCTCGTTAAGGTACGGGTCAGTGTTGGAAACCAGTTTGCGATGCCCGATACCTACACGACGATTCCGAGCGCCGTTCCCGATGCCGTGCTGAACGCGATCCATCGCGTCGTCGGCGACAAAGGTTTCGTCGTCGACGCGCACGAGATGGAGCCGCATGTCGTCGAATGGCGCGACAACTACCGTGGTCGCGCCGCCGCGGTCGTGCGGCCGGCGTCGACCGAGGAGGTCGCGGCCGTCGTGAAGATCTGCGCCGACGCCGGTGTGCCGATCGTGCCGCAAGGGGGTATGACCGGGCTGGTCGGCGCCGGTATTCCGCACGAGCATGGCGGCGAGATCGTGCTGTCGCTGCGCCGCATGAACCGCATCCTGGAGATCAATCCCACCGCCTACACGATGACGGTCGAGGCCGGCGTGGTGCTGAAGACCATCCAGGACGAGGCCGCGGCGCACGACCGGCTGTTCCCGTTGAGTCTGGCGGCCGAGGGTTCGTGCACCATCGGCGGCAACCTGTCGACCAATGCCGGCGGCGTGCAAGTGCTGCACTACGGTAACGCCCGCAGCCTAGTGTTGGGGCTGGAGGCCGTGCTGCCCGACGGACGGGTGTGGAACGGCCTGCGCGCCTTGAAGAAGGACAACACCGGCTATGACCTCAAGCACCTCTTCATGGGCGCCGAGGGCACGCTGGGCATCATCACCAAGGCGGTGCTGAAGCTGTTTCCGCGGCCCAAGGACGTGGCCACGGCGTGGCTTGCCGTGCGCAATCCGGCGGCCGCCGTC
Organism: Vineibacter sp.; assembly: GCA_035279205.1. Lineage (GTDB taxonomy): Bacteria > Pseudomonadota > Alphaproteobacteria > Reyranellales > Reyranellaceae > Vineibacter. Next base: position 21,909 of record DATEIF010000549.1, on the reverse strand, counting down.
GAGCTGCTGTCGCGCGCGCATGCCGCCAGCGAGGACAATGTCACCTCCTGCGAGCTGATGGGACGCCTGGGCATCGACCTGGTGCTCAAGCACATCCCCGGCCTCAGCGATCCGCTGGCCGAGCGTCACGACTGGTACGTGCTGCTCGAGTGGTCCTCGACGCGGCCGGCGCCGGCGCATGGCGGCGGCATGCTGGCCAAGATGGAAGCCTTCCTGGGCGATGCCATGGAGGCCGGCCTGGTGTTCGATGCCGTGCTGGCGCAGTCCTCGGCCCAGGCGCAGGCGTTCTGGAAGATCCGCGAGAGCCACTCCGAGGCGCAGAAGCTGGAAGGCCCGTCGATCAAGCACGACATCTCGGTGCCGGTGGACCGCATTCCGGAGTTCGTCGACAAGGGTGTCGCCGCCATGAGGGCTGTCATGCCCGACCTGCGGCCGGTGCCGTTCGGCCATGTCGGCGACGGCAACCTGCACTTCAATGCCCAGGCGCCGGTGGGCATGGACAAGCCGGCCTTCTTCGCCCACCTGGGCGACATCAATCACGCCGTGCACGATCTGGTGCGCAGCTTCGGCGGCTCGATCTCGGCCGAGCACGGCATCGGCCGCTTCAAGCTCGAGGAGCTGGAGCGCTATCGCGGCTCGGTCGAGCTCGACGCCATGCGGTCCATCAAGCGCGCGCTTGACCCCCGGAACATCATGAATCCCGGCAAGGTCCTGCGGGTGTGATGGTAAGATATTGATTCGGAAGGAATTTCGGCGCCGACAGCGAACCGCGCCGGCGGCTTGACGGCGGGCGGCGCTGCCCGTAAAAGAGCGCCCGCACTCCGGCCCACGTGGGCCGGATACTGTTTTTGGGGGCGCAGTCGGGCTGCGCGACCGATCGAGGACTGGACCATGACACGTCGTTGCGAGCTCTCCGGCAAGACGGTGCAGGTTGGCAACAACGTCAGCCACGCCAACAACAAGACCAAGCGCCGCTTCCTGCCCAACCTGCAGGTGACGTCGGTGCTGTCGGACGCGCTGGGCCTGCCGGTCCGCCTGCGGCTCACGCCGCGCGCCATCCGCACCATCGAGCACAACGGCGGCATCGATGCCTACCTGCTCGACACCAACGACGGCAAGCTGTCGGCTGAGATGAAGGTGCTGAAGAAGCGGGTGCGCATCGCCAAGGCCAAGCGCGAGAAGCAGGCTGCGGCCTGAACACCGTCTGATCGGTCTGCGAGATCGGGCCCGCGCCCCGCGCGGGCCCTTCGTGTTTGTGGTGCCCTTGATCGGCGGCGGGCCGCACGCCACGTGATCCGACAGGCTGCCGCACAGGCGGCATCGATCGGAGGAACGGTTCATGGACGGCACGGCAGGCTCGGGCGGGCGCAAGCCTCGGATGATCGGCATCAACCACGTCGCGCTCGAAGTTGGCGACATCGACGCGGCGCTGGAATTCTATGGCCGCATCTTCGACTTCACCCTGCGCGAGCGCGACGAGGACAACGCCTTCATCGACATGGGCGATCAGTTCCTGGCGTTGTTCCGCGGATCGGCGCATGGCGGCATCGAAGGCCGGCACTTCGGCCTGGTTGTCGACGATCGCTCCAGCGTGCGGGCGCGCGTCGTTGCCGCCGGCGGCAAGCTGCTCGATGGTCCGTTCCTGGACTTCCTCGACCCCTGGGGCAACCGGTTCGAGGTGGTCGACTACGCCAACATCCAGTTCACCAAGGCGCCGCAGGTGCTGCGCGGCATGGGCATCGCGCTCGACAAGAACGACAACGCGCGCCGTGAGCTTGCCGAGAAGGGCATGGCCGGGTGACGCCGACCGGCGCGCCGCGCTGGCTGGCGTGGGCGCGGCAGCTCCAGGCGATCGCGCAGACCGGCCTGGCGTTCTCCAAGGACGTCTACGACCGCGAGCGCTACGAGGCGATCCGGGCGCTCGCGGCCCAGATCGTGGCGGAGCACGCCGACATCGACGCGCAGCGGATCGAACGCCTGTTTGCCGACCAGGTCGGCTACGCGACGCCCAAGGTCGACGTGCGCGGCGCCGTGTTCGGCGACGATGGCCGCATCCTCCTGGTGCGTGAAGTCGCGGATGGCGGGCGCTGGACGCTGCCGGGCGGCTGGGCCGACGTCAATCAATCACCGAGCGAAGCGGTCGTGCGCGAGGTTCTCGATGAGGCCGGCCTGCACGTGGCGGTCCGCAAGCTTGCCGCCGTCTACGACCGCGAACGCCATCCGCACCAGCCGCCGTATGCGTTCCACATCTACAAGCTGTTCTTCGTGTGCGACATCGTCGGCGGCGAGCCGCGGCCGGGCGTCGAGACCAGCGCGGCGGCGTTCTTTGCCGCGCACGAGGTGCCGGCCGACCTCTCGGTCTCGCGCGTGCTGCCGCACCAGATCAGCCGCATGTTCGAGCACGCGGCCAGCCCCGACCTGCCGACTGATTTTGACTGATATCACTTGTCATCCCGAGCACAGCGAGGGATCTCCCGCGAATGGCGCATGGTACGTCTTCCGCGGGAGATCCCTCGCTGCGCTCGGGATGACCGAGCTGCGCTCGCGATGACGCGCGCTATTTCTTCAGCACGCGCAGCAGATCGACGTGATCGTCCGTCCATGCCCGCCACTCGGGACGCGTGGCGATCGGCACGACGATGGCCTTGACGGACGGCCGGTCCAGCAAGGTGGGATGACGCGCCATCAGCACCCAGTCGCTCTGGATCGCGCCTTCGTCGTCGAGATCGCGTGCCATGACGATGGCCAGGCCGCGCGCCTGCGCGGCGCGCTCCAGCACCGGCGGCAGGTTCAGGAACTTGTTGCTGACATGCACGGCCAGGATGCCGCTGGGCGCCAGGTGCTTGAAGTAGAGATCGATGGCTTCCAGCGTGATCAGGTGCAGCGGGATGGCATCGCCCGAGAAGGCATCGACCGCCAGCACGTCATAGTTCTGCGGCGTCTCGCGCTCCAGGCTCAGGCGCGCATCGCCCATCACGACGTCGATCTTGGCCGGCGCGTCCGACAGGAACGTGAAGTACTTGCGGGCCACGGCGACGACGCCGGGGTCGATGTCGTAGAAGCGATAGGTATCGTTGGCGCGGACATGGGCCGCCAGCCCGCCGGTGCCCAGGCCGATGACGCCCACCTTGCGCGGTCCCTCGGGCAGCGATTGGATGAGGCGTCCGATGCCCGACTGGTCGCGATAGTAGCCCACGGCCCAGCGCCGCTTCTCCGGCGCCATCATCTGGGTGCCGTGGATGATGGTGCCGTGGGTGAGCTGGCGGTAGTAGTCGTCGGTGTCTTCCTTGCTGTCCATCACGCGCAGCGTGCCGTAGAAGTTGCGCGTGATGGCAACGTCGTAGCGCGTGTTGTCGTAGCGGCCCCAACCGGCCCAGCCGCCGAAGGCCAGTGCGATGGAACCCGCTGCGCAGCCGCCGAGGATCAGCAGGTTGTGGCCCAGCGCCATGGCGCGCAGCACGATCAGCGCACCGCAGAGCGCCAGCACGATCTCGAGGTCGAAGGCGTTGGGCAGGACCGCGGGAAACAGCAGGCCGATCACGCCGCCGCCGATGGCGCCACCGATGGCGATGCAGAGATAGTAGCCGCCCAGACGCGACGGCGGCGGCCGCAACGATACCAGCTCGCCGTGGCAGAACAGGGTGACCAGGAACAGGCCGCCGCAGTAGACGAGCAGGTTCGGTACCAGCCTGTAGGTCAGTGACGGCGTCATCATCGCCAGCGCCATGGCGATGACAGCCAGCGTCGCCGCCAACAGCCACATCGGCCGGAAGTAGGGCAGGTTGCCGTCGAACCAGATCACGAAGGTCGCGAGATAGAGGACCAGCGGCGGGATCCACAGCAGCGGCATGGGCGCCACGTCGCGTGTCAGGAACTCCGTCACCGCGATCAGCAGCGCCGAGGGCACGGCGGCCAGCACAATCCAGAGCCAGGGCCGGCTGTCGCTGTCGCCGGCGTCCGATGATTCCGTGCTTGCGGGCGCCTCGGCTGACGCGACGGCGCTGGTATCGCGCCGGCTCTGCCAGGCGAGGATGCCAACCAGCACCGCATAGACCACGTACGCAGCCGACCACACCCAGCGCTGGTCGGTGAGCCCCAGCCACGGCTCGATCAGGAATGGATAGGCCAGCAGGGCTGCCAGCGACGCCAGGTTGGAGAGCGCGAACAGCCGCCATGGCACCTGTCCGCGGCGCGCCAGCCACGCCTGCAGCAGCGGGCCGCCGGCTGCCAGCAGCACGTAGGAGGGGCCGATGCTGGTGGCGAGCAGCGCCAGGATGCGCGGCGCCGGCATGTCATCGCCGGTGGGCTTCCATGACGGATCGGCCGCCAGCGGCATGGCAGCCAGGCTGGCCGCCAGCAGCACCAGGTGCAGCGTGCCCTGCAGGCGCGGCGATAGATGCCGGGTGACGAACGCGGCATAGCCGTAGCCTGCCAGCAGTGCGGTCTGGAAGAAGACCAGCGAGGCCGTCCACACCGGCGCGCCGCCGCCGAACCACGGCACGATGATGCGCCCGATCAACGGTTGCACGAGGAACAGCAGGAAGGCCCCGAGAAACACCGCGACGGCAATCAGAACCATAACGCTGCCGCTCCTGTCAGTCCGCCAACGCGAAGTGCAATAGCACTGTCTGTTGTAAAAAGCTGAAATTGTCGTCCGAGATCAGCCACAGCAGGGTCTCGCCGCCGGGGCCGCGGCGCGCGGCGATGCCCTCGAGATTTTCGGTCACCCACGGTGTTGCCAGCCGTGCCAATTCCTCGGCCTGGACCACGGCTTCGGGGCGCAGCGCCGCTGCCCTGAGCCGCATGACCCGCACGCGCCAGCCGCCAGGCAGGCCCGCCGTGCGCTCAAGCAGAACGATGTCGCCATCAGGCAGCGTGGCCGCTGCTGTCGGGCGGAAGCCCTCGACCAGAGTGTAGTGGAAGCGGCTCCAGGTCACGGCGCCACCACGCTGCATTGTGCCGATCCAGCCGACGGTCGTGCTGGGCTTCAGGCGGTGCTCCTCGGTCAGCAGGAAGAGGCGGCCATCCGGCAGGACGGTCATGGCTTCCAGGCCAGTGTTGGCCGGTGCGGTGGCGAGCTCGGCCGGCGTGGGAAACGGCACCGGCTTGCCGGCCAGTCCGCCGCCTGTCGCTTCATCGCCGGCGGGATAGCGCAGCACGCGATGCCTGCGCTCGAAACCGACCAGCAGGGAGCCATCCGCCAGCATGGCGAGGCTTTCGGCGTCACCCCATGTCTTGCCGGCTAGCCATGTATCGTCCGGTCCTTTCAAACGACCCAGGTGCGCGTCATCAAGGCCCAGCAGCTGGCCATCGGCATCGTAGTCCAGGCGTCCCGTCAGCCAGGCGCCGTCATCGGAGATGGCGCGCATGCGGCGGCCGTCGGCCGCCACCCACAGGTCGGACCAGCCGCCGAATGCCCCGTGGCGCGCGCTCAACGTCACGCCGCCGCGCCAGATCAGCTTGCCGACACCTACCGCCGTGCGGTCTTCGAGATTGAGCGCGACCGGCTGGACCCGCAGCACCAAGGCGCCCGGCAGCGTATCGGGCTGGCCGCTGCGAAACGGGGCGCAAGCGAACAGCGCCGTGAGAACCAGGAACGCCGCGAGCGTCCGTCCGCGCGCCAGCCGGGTCGGGACGGTCATCGGGGCCCGTCCGGGTGACGACGCATCACAGTCATTGGCCCATGGTAGATGAAAGTCGCTCTGCGCTAAAAGGTCTCCATGGTCCGCATGATCAAACGTCGCGCCGCGCTTGCCGGTTTCCTGGCGGTGCCTGCCGCCGCCCGCTCCCCGGCGGTAGCGCAGACCCCAGGCACGGCGCAGCGGGTGTCGATCACCCTGGCCGGTGGTCGCGTCTTTGCCGCGCGCCTGTTCCTGCCCACCAAGAAACCGGCGCCCGGCGCGCTGGTCGTCCATGACGGCTTCGGTGCCGTTGCCGAGTTCGATCGCGTTGCCGACCTGCTGGCGTTCGAGGGTTTCGCCGCTGTCGTCGTCGACCTGTTCGACGGCAAGACGGCCCGCAACGACGAGGAGGCGGCAGCCCTGGCGCGCATGCTCGACGGCAAGCTCGCCCGGGATGTGCTGGGGCAATGGTTCGATTGGCTGCGCTCGCGCGATTTCTGCAATCAGCGCCTGGCCAGCATCGGCTTCGGCATCGGTGCCAGCCACTCGGTCCCGGTGAGTTCCGGGGCCCGTGTCTCGGCAACCGGGCTCTATTATGGCCGTGTCGAGGAGTCGGCCGAGCAGCTGCACAATATCGACGGCGTCATCGTCGGCCACTTCGCCGAACGCGATACATGGGCAACGCCGCTATCGCGGATTGACCTCGAGCTGCGACTTAAACAAACGCAGCGCAACTTCCAGTTCCACGTCTATCGCGGCGATGGCGGCTTCGCCAATCCGCTGTCACGCAACTACAACCGCGGCGATGCGGCGCTGGCCTGGAACCGTACGGTGGCGACGTTCAAGCCGGCTTGCGGGCTGCCGCCGTAAGGCATCGCTGGTCAGCGTTGAGTGGGCGCGTTTGGCGACCGCACCGCGACCAGCAAGGCCGCCGCTGTCAGTCCCAGCAAGCCGGCATATGCCATGGCGACATGAAAGCCGCCGGCGAAAGCCTGGCCGAGCATGGCGTTGAAGGCGGTCACATCCACGCCGCTGCCGACCGGGACCTGGTGTCGGGTGACGGCGGTGACGGCCATGGCCCCGGCATCGGCAACACCGGCTGCTTCCAGGCCCGTGGTGAGGAGGGTCATCGCCCGTGCGCTCATCAGCGTTCCCAGCAAGGCGATACCCAGCGTCATGCCGGCCTGTCGAAGCGCGTTCATGGTGGCCGACGCCATGCCCGAGCGCTCGCGCGGCACCGCCATCATGACCGCCGCGCTGGTCGCCGGCACCGCCAGGCCCATGCCGATTCCCAGCGCCGTGAACAGCATGGCGATCACGGGATAGGGCGTCGCGGGCACGAACAGGCTCATCACCAGCATCGCGCCGCCCACCATGCCGTAGCCGGCGATCATCAGTATCCGCACGTCATATCGCGCAGCCAGCCAGCCGAAGCCGGACGCGACGAGGGCCATGGCGGCGAACTGCGGCGCCATGCGCCAACCGGCCTCTGTTGCCGACCAGCCCTGCGCCTGCTGGAGAAAGAGTGAAAAGAAGAACAGGCTGCTGTAACCGGAGAAGCCCAACACGAACGACGCAAGATTGGTAACGGCAAAGCGGGCGTTGCCGAACAACATCAGCGGCAGCAGCGGTCGGCGTACGCGGGCCTCGATGAGCATGAAGGCGACGAATGCCGCCACCGATGCGGCCAGTGCCACCACCGTGCCGCGGGCGGTCCAACCGTGTTGCCCGGCTGAAATGAGACCGTAGGTCAGCGTGCCCAGCCACAACACGCTCAGCGCCTGGCCGGCAGGATCGAAGGCGGCATGATCGGGATGTGCCGTCTCGCGGATGCCCCAAAGGCCGAGGCCGATCGTGACCACGCCGATCGGCAGATTGATCAGGAAGATGCTGGGCCATCCGGCGGTGTCGACCAGGATGCCGCCCAGGATCGGGCCGACGATCAGGGAGATCGCGCTGAACGACGACCAGCCGCCGATCACATGCGCGCGTTGCACCGGATCGGGAAACGCTTGCCTGAGAATCGAGAGCGCGCCCGGGATCAGAAAGGCACCGGCAATTCCCTGGATGGCACAGCCGGCGATCAGCACGGTCAATGTCGCGGCGGCGGCGCAGATGGCCGAGCCCACCATGAACACCGCCACGCCCAGCAGCCATGACCGCTTGCGACCATAGCGATCGCCGATCGGGCCGGCCGACAGCATGAAGGCCGACAGGCAGAGCGCATAGGCGCCGACGACCCACTGCAGGCCGGCGATGTCGGTGTGCAGCGCAGTCTGAATGGACGGCAATGCGACGCTCACGATGCTGACGTCGAGCGCGGCAATGAATGTCCCGAGATAGACGGCGGCGACGAGGGCCGGTCGACGAGCATCGGTCATGACAGCTCCGGAACCACAGGAGTTCCGTTTTGCATATCGACCGACCGTCGGTCAATATAGTTAACATCCTTGAAAACCACAATAAAATCTGGGATATGCAGCGCACGAGAGGACACGCCGAGCGGAAGGGCCGATGTGAGCGACGCGCAGCGACAGCGCTCAGGCGGACACGGACGGCAGGTCCGCCGGCCGCGGACCAAACCGGCCGAGGTCAGGCGGGATGACCTGATGGATGCAGCGGCGACGTTGTTCATCGCGCGCGGTATCGATGCGACGACGATCGACGACATTGTCGCGGCCGCCGATGTCGCCAAGGGCACGTTCTATCACTACTTCACTGCCAAGACCGACGTCGTCGTCGCCCTGCGCGATCGCTTCTCCCAGGGCTTCGTCGCGCGCGTAGCGGCCGCGGTCGATACCTGTCCTGCCACGGACGCCGTGGCGCGCCTGCAGCGCTGGACGGTCACCGCCGTCGATGCGTACCTCGATGCGTATCAGCTGCACGACGTCGTCTTTCACGACTATCGACACGACCGGCGTCAGTCGCAGGAGAAGGATGCCGTCATCGACCAGATCGTGGAGATCCTGGCAGTTGGTATCCAGGCGGGCACGTGGTTGCTCGATGAGCCCCGCGCGGCAGCCATGGTGATCTTCCACGGCATGCATGGGGTCGTGGACGATGCCATTGCCGTCGGCAATCCCGACCGCGCCCGCATCGTTCACACGCTGACAACCTTGTTCTCACAGATGCTGCAGGCCGGCGATCGGCCGGCGTGAAGGCGCTACTCCGCAGCCCGCTGTACTGCGCCGACGGTGACCGGCGCTGCGTAGCGGCGGTCGTGCGTGAGCGAGGGCACGGCGGTGCGCGCCTCAGCGACCTTGGCCATGTCGATCTCGGCTGTGATGAAACCCGGCGTCTCACCACCGGCATCAGCCAGCACCTCGCCCCACGGCGCCACCACCAGCGAGTGGCCGTAGGTCTTGCGGTTGCCGGCATGTGTGCCGACTTGCGCCGGCGCAAACACGAAGCAGCCGGTCTCGATGGCGCGTGCACGCATCAGCACGTGCCAATGGGCACGCCCGGTCGGTACCGTGAACGACGACGGGATCGAGAGCATCTCGGCGCCGGTGTGCGCCAGGTCGCGGTAGAGATAAGGGAAGCGCAGGTCATAACAGATCGTCATGCCCAGCTTGCCCCATGGCGTCTGGGCGATCACCGTCTTGTCGCCGGGCCGGAACGTCGACGACTCGCGATAGGTCTCGCCGCTTGCCAGCTGCACATCGAACATGTGGATCTTGTCGTAGCTCGCGACGATCGTGCCGCTGGGATCGATCAGGTAGGAGCGGTTGGCGTTGCGCTCGGCCTCGACCTTGACGTGGATCGAGCCCAGCAGGAACCAGACACCACACTCGCGCGCCAGCGCCTGCATGGCCTGCAGCGACTCGTGGCTTTCTTCCGGCTGCGCCTTGGCGAGCGTGTCGGCGCGGTTGGCGCCGATCAAGGTCGAGTTCTCCGGCGTCATGATGAACTGGGCGCCGACCTCGCGTGCGCGGCGCGTCTGCTCCTCGATGAAGCGGATGTTGGGCGCCATCTCGTTGGTGGCGGTGACCTGGATCAAGCCGACGGTGAAGGTCGCCGTCATGCGTCGCTCCATCTGAGTGTCATCCCGAGCGTAGCAAGGGATCTAGGTGCTATCCCTAGATCCCTCGCTACGCTCGGGATGACAGAGGTTACGTATCTACGCCGCCGTCGCCAGCAGCGGGTCGAGCTTGCCCTCGGCGTCGAGCGCGGCCAGTTCGTCGCTGCCGCCGATATGTTTGCCGTCGATGAAGATCTGCGGCACCGTCGTGCGGTTGGAACGGGTGCGCATCTCGGCGCGCGCTTGCGGATCCATCATCACGTCGCGTTCTTCATATGCGGCCCCCTTCTCGTCGAGCAGCGCCTTGGCGCGCGCGCAGTAGCCGCAGAAGGGTGTCGTATAGATCTCGATCTTGGCCACGATGGGTCTCCGGCCTGTTTCGTCCCGACTATAGGTACGCCGCGTTGGCTTGACCAGAGCGCCCGCCGGTCAATCGCGCGCCTCCAGCCATGCAGTCAGCGCCTGTTCGTTGCCGCTTTCAAGCGCATCGGCGACTCGCTGGCCGATCGCCGTGCCGAACTTGTAGCCGTGGCCGGAACACGCCGACACGATCCAGGCCGCACCGCGTCGGGTGCCGAAAAAGCGCTCATCCTCGGTGAAGGTGTAGACGCACTTGCGCTCACGTTTGACGCCATAGTCGCCCAGGCGCTTGAACAGCGGCGCGAACATGTCACGCAGCCGCGTGCCGGCATCGGCTGACAGCTCGAACGGCGTGTCGGCGGTCCAGTCGACGCGCGTGGCACCGGCGCCGAATTTCAGGTCGGTGCCGGCCACCGGCGGCAGGATGTAGCCGCCGATATCGCCACCGATGCCGGGAATCACCGGCGTGCGTTCCCAGGCGGCGCGGAACTCCGCCGGCGGCTCGAGATACACCACGTAGGTGCGCTTGCTGGCGAGCCGGTCGGCGAGGTCGGGCAGGAGGCCGGTTACCCACGCCCCCGCGGTCACCACGACGGCGTCCGACGACAGGCGTTCGCCACCGGCCAACGTGACCGATGCGGCTGCCGTGTCGATGTCAGTGACGACCGCGTGCTCGCGTACTGTGACGCCCTTGTCGCGCAGCCAGCGCACCATGTCGGCCGCGATGCGCAGGCAGAGCAGCGCACCGCCTTCGTCTGACATGAAGACGTCGTGAAAGCCTTCGGGGTCGAAATACGGGAAGCGCGCCAGCGCGGCGTCCTTCGTCAGCGTCTCGAAGGGATAGCCACCGGCTCGCAGACTGTCGCGGTATTGATCGGCGTTGTCGCCGGGTGCCGTGACGATACCCATGAATCCGACGCGAGCGATGTGCTCGGCGCCGAGATCGGCCCACAGCGCGTCCCAGGCGGCGAAGGCCTCGGTCATGCGCACCGTGTAGCCGTGCATGGCGATGCGATAAGCGCGCCGGATGATCCGGTGGTGATCGCCGGAGGCGCCCAGCGGGTTGGGGATGCTGTCGCGCTCCAGCAGGGTGACCCGATGCCCCCGCTTGGCCAGCGCCCAGACCGTGCTCAGACCGGAGATGCCGGCACCGACAACAATCGCATGCATGACCAATCGGAACCCTCGACTGCCACCTTGGGCAACACCCTAGCGAGCCCGGCAGAAAATCCCAGCCATCGATTCAGAGCAATGAAGCTCAATAGACACTAAATTATAGTATAATAGATTTATTTCACATTCAATTAAGACAAAAACTGTTGATTAGACAGTTCATAGCTGTTTATTTCCGGCAGATGCCGTCGCAGCCAGTGGCGGTGCAACCCTGGAATTGGGGGGCGAGCATGGCCCTCGATATCGTTTCCGCCCAGACGTGGCCGCCCGGCGCCAATGTGCCGGCGCGCCGTGCCCGGCATGCGTCGACCCGGGAATTCCTGCGGGCCGCTATCACGGAGACCTATCGCGGGCGCATCGCCCTGGTCTCGTCGTTCGGCACCGAGGCGGCGGTCCTGTTGCATCTGGTGGCCGCGGTCGACCGTGCGACGCCGGTCTTGTTCATCGATACGTTGAAGCTGTTTCCCGAGACTTTGCGCTACCGCGACCTGCTGATCGCGCGTCTGGGGCTGAGCGACGTGCGGACCGTCCAGCCTGACGCGGGGCGCATCGCGCTGGCCGACCCTGACGGCGATCTGTGGCGCCGCGATCCTGACCATTGCTGCGCCATCCGCAAGGTGGAACCGCTGGAGCGCGCGCTGGCCGGGTTCGACGCCTGGATCAACGGTCGCAAGCGGTTTCAGGGCGGGTCACGCGCGACCTTGGCGCCGATCGAGCACGCCGACGGCCGGGTCAAGCTCAACCCCCTGGCGGAGTGGAGCGTCGAGGACATCGACGGCTACTTCGCCACTCATCACCTGCCGCGTCATCTGCTGGAAGCCGACGGTTTCACGTCGATCGGCTGCATGACGTGCTCGGCGCCGACCCTGCCGGGCGAGGATCGCCGCGCCGGACGCTGGCGCGGCCAGGACAAGACGGAGTGCGGCATCCACCTGGGATGGACGCCGCCGCCGCGTGGAGAAGAGTAATGGACGATCTGGATTGGCTCGAAGCGGAGAGCATCTACATCCTGCGCGAGGCCTATGGCCGCATCGATCATGTCGCCATGCTGTGGTCACTTGGCAAAGATTCCAACGTGATGATCTGGTTGGCCAAGAAGGCGTTCCTGGGGCGGGTGCCGTTTCCGGTGATGCATCTCGATACCGGCCTGGAGTTTCCCGAGACCTACGCGTTTCGCGATCGCTACGTGCGCGAGTGGGGGCTGGATCTGATCAACGACGCCTGCCCGCCGATCGAGGAGATCGACCCCAGCCTGCCGCCCAATTCACGGCTGGCGGCGCGCAAGACAGCGGGCCTGAAGCAGGCGCTGGCCAAGTACGGCTTCAACGGCATCATCGCCGGCATCCGGCGTGACGAGCAGGCGACCCGCGCCAAGGAGCGCGTCTTCAGCCCGCGGCGCAACCAGGGCGAATGGGACTTCCGCGACCAGCCGCCGGAGTTCTGGGACCTGTACAACGCCGAGTTCCCGCCCGGCACGCATGTGCGCGTCCATCCGCTGCTGCATTGGACCGAGGTCGATATCTGGCGCTACATCCGGCGCGAGGGCATCCCGGTGGTGCCGCTGTACTTCGCGCAAGGCGGCAAGCGCTATCGCTCGCTGGGCGAGATCGGCATCACGTTCCCGATCGAGAGCAATGCCGGCGACATCGACGCCATCGTGGCCGAGCTCGAGACCATCCGCACGCCCGAGCGTGCCGGCCGCGCCATGGATCACGATTCGGAGGACGCCTTCGAGCGTCTGCGTGTAGCGGGGTACATGTGATGGGCGCCTATCCCTCGCGCGACGCCGGCACGCGCGCTTTCCCGATCGTCATCGTCGGCCACGTCGATCACGGCAAGTCGACCTTGGTCGGCCGCCTGCTGCACGACACCGACTCGCTGCCTGACGGCAAGCTCGACCAGCTGCGCTCCGTATCGGAGAAGCGCGGCCTGGAGTTCGAGTGGTCGTTCCTGCTCGACGCCCTGCAGGTCGAGCGCGATCAGGGCATCACGGTCGACGTCACCCAGATCTGGTTCCACACCGCGCAGCGGCGTTACGTGATCATCGATGCGCCGGGCCACAAGGAATTCCTCAAGAACATGGTGACCGGCGCCTCGCGCGCCCACGGCGCCGTGCTGGTGGTCGACGCCAAGGTCGGTGTCTCCGAGCAGACGCGTCGCCATGCCTACCTGCTGCACCTGCTGGGCGTGGCGCAGGTCGTGGTGGCTGTCAACAAGATGGACCTGGTGCAGCACGACCAGCAGCGCCTGCTGGAGGTCGAGCGCGAGATCACCGCCTATCTCGGCGAGATCGGTATCCGGCCACGCGCCGTCATTCCGGTGTCGGCGCGCAACGGCGACAACATCGCTCAGCGCAGCAAGGTGATGGACTGGTACCGCGGCCCGACCATCACGCAGGCGCTCGACAGCTTCGCGCGCCGCCCCTCGCCGATCGATGCGCCGCTGCGCCTGCCGGTGCAGGATGTCTACCGTATCGACGATCGGCGCGCGATCGTGGGCCGAATCGAAAGCGGCCGGGTGTCGGTGGGCGATACCGTGCAACTCAGCCCCACGGGACGGCGCGCCCACGTCGCCAGCATCGAGGATTGGAATCGCAGCGAGCCGCGCGAGACGGCGGGTGCCGGCGAGAGCGTGGCCCTGACGCTCGACGAGGAAATCTTCGCGGTCCGCGGCCACCTGCTGACGGCGCCGGAGGCGCCCCCGGTCGAAAGCCGTGCGGTTGCCGTGCGGGTGTTCTGGTTCGACGAGGAGCCGCTGCGCGCCGGCCGCCGCCTGCGCGCGCGCTACGGCACCGCCGACGTCGACGTCACGGTGGCGGCGATCGAAAAAGTGGTCGACGTCGAAACGCTGGACTCCGGCCCGGCAACCCATGTCGAACGCAATGGCGTGGCCGAGGTGGTGCTGCGCTCGACGCAGCCGCTCTACCTCGACAAGTTCGCCGACAACCCGCGCGCCGGCCGTGGCGTGCTGATGAGCGACTACAAGGTGGTCGGCGGCTTCATCGTCGAGCGGCCGCTGCAGGCCAGCCGCAACATCACCGCCATCCGCACCAGCGTATCGCGGCCGGAACGCGAGAAGCGCAACGGTCATCGCGGCGCCGTGTTCTGGCTGACGGGCCTGTCGGGCTCAGGCAAGTCGACCATCGCCAACGGTACCCTGCGGCGCCTGTTCGACAACGGCTGGCAGGTGCAGTTGCTGGACGGCGACAACCTGCGCGACGGGCTCAATGCCGACCTGGGCTTCGTGCGCGAGGATCGGGCTGAGAACCTGCGGCGCACGGCGCACGTTGCGCGTCTGCTGGCCGAGAGCGGCGTGATCGTTCTGGCGGCGTTGATCTCGCCCTATGCACGCGACCGTGCCGAGGCGCGCCGGATCGTGGGTGATGGCTTCTTCGAGGTCCACGTGCACGCCGACGTCGAGGTCTGTCGTCAGCGTGATCCCAAGGGCCTGTACAGCCTCGCCGCCAGCGGGCAGGTGGCCTCGTTTACCGGCGTGTCGGCGCCGTACGAAATCCCGGTGCAGGCCGACCTGGTGCTCGATACGACGGGCGGGGCGCCGGAGCGCTCGATCGAGGCCCTGGTAGGCTATGTCAACGACAAGTGCGGCCTGGGCGCCGGTGAGCGTCACGGGGGTTGGGGCGCCTACCTGGCGTGAAACGGCACTGAAATCATTCAGACATGAGCCGTCGCTTACCCCCAGTGTGCCGGTTGGTGGGGGGTTGCGGCGTGGCACGGCAACACGATATCGAATCCTGGAGGTGAGGCATGATGCGACGCAGAACGATGATGGTGTCGGCTGGCGCCGCCTTGACCTTGCCGCGCGTTGCCGCCGCACAGCAACAGGTGCGTCTGCTCAACGTGAGCTATGATCCAACGCGCGAGCTCTACCAGGACATCAACGCGGTGTTCGCCAAGAGCTGGCAGGAGAAGAACGGCGGTTCTCTCACCATTCAGCAGTCGCATGGCGGGTCGGGCCGCCAGGCGCGCTCGGTGATCGATGGCCTGGAAGCCGACGTGGTCACCCTGGCGCTCGCCTACGATATCGATGCGATCGCCGAGCGCGGATTGATCGCGGCCGACTGGCAGAAGCGGCTGCCGTCCAACAGCGCGCCCTATACCTCCACCATCGTGTTCCTGGTCCGTGCCGGCAATCCCAAGAAGATCAAGAATTGGGGAGACCTGGCGCGACCCGACATCAAGGTGATCACACCCAATCCCAAGACCTCGGGGGGTGCCCGCTGGAACTATCTCGCGGCCTGGGGCTATGCGTTGCGCACCGAGGGTGGCGATGCGGCCAAGGCCGAGAAGTTCGTCGGCGAAATCTACGCCAACGCCCCGGTGCTCGACACCGGCGCACGCGGGTCGACCGTCACGTTCGTGCAACGCGGCATCGGTGATGTGCTGCTGGCATGGGAGAACGAGGCGTTCCTGGCCATCAACGAGCTGGGCAAGGACAAGCTCGAGATCGTCGTGCCCAGCGTCAGCATTCTGGCTGAGCCGCCGGTCGCCGTGGTCGACAAGGTCGTCGACCGGCGCGGGACGCGCGCCGTTGCCCAGGCTTATCTCGAATTCCTCTATACGCCGGCCGGCCAGGAAATCGCCGCCAAACACTATTACCGGCCGCGTGACCCGCAGGCAGCCGCTAAATACACCAGCACTTTCCCCAAGATCGACCTGTTCACCATCGATCAGCAGTTCGGTGGCTGGAAGAGCGCGCAGAAAACGCATTTCAGCGATGGCGGCATCTTCGATCGTCTCTACAAGCCCAAGCGCTGACGCGTGTTTTCCGGCATTGCGAATACGACGGCTATGAGCGTTGACCATAGCCGGGGTACGAACATCGACCTCATCCTGAGGAGCGGCCCTCAGGGTGCGGTGGCGTTTTCTCTGCGCCAGTGTTGGCGCCAATGAGTTCATCGGCCCTTCTGGACCGCGCGCCCGCGCGCGGTCATGATCCATCTCGACGCGCCGGCGCGCGCGTGGAGACGCTCGCACTGACCCAGGCCTCGCCCCCGATCAGCGCCGATGAAACACCGCCACGTGGCGCCGCCGTGCGGCTGGCCGTGCCGTGGCGACCGCGCAGTATCATCCCGGGCTTCGGCCTGACCTTGGGCCTGACGCTGGCGTGGCTCGGCCTGATCGTCATGTTGCCGCTGGTGGCCCTGTTTGCCCGCGCCGCCAGCCTCGATACGCAGCGCTTCATCGATACCGTGCTGTCCGATCGCGTGCTAGCGGCGCTGCAGCTCAGTTTTGGCGCCTCGTTGGCCGCCGGCGTGGCGAACGCCATCTTCGGTTCGCTGCTGGCCTGGGTTCTGGTGCGCTACCGCTTTCCCGGCCGGCGCCTGGTCGACGCCTTGATCGACGTGCCGTTTGCGCTGCCGACGGCGGTCGCCGGCATCGCATTGACGGCGCTCTACGCCGAGAACGGCTGGCTGGGGGCGCCGCTGGCCGATCTCGGCATCAAGGTGGCGTTCACGCCGCTGGGCGTGTTCGTCGCCCTGGTGTTCATCAGCCTGCCTTTCGTCGTGCGCACCATCGAACCGGTGCTGGAGGACCTCAGTCCCGAGATCGAAGAGGCGGCGGCGTGCCTGGGCGCCAGCCGCTGGCAGACGATCTGGCGCGTCATTGTGCCGATCCTGTTTCCGGCCTTGGCCACCGGCTTTGCGCTCGCCTTCGCACGTGCCGTTGGCGAGTACGGCTCGGTGATCTTCATTGCCGGCAACCTGCCCATGGTGTCGGAAATCGCTCCGCTGCTGATCGTCATCAAGCTCGAGGAGTATGCCTATGGCGAGGCCACCGCGGTGGCGGCGGTGATGCTGCTGATCTCCTTTGCGCTGCTGCTGGCCATCAATCTTCTGCAGCGCTGGTCGCGGCGCCATCTGGAGAGGCGATAGGCGATGGCGACCGGCCCTCGATCCACCATCAGCGCGCGCACCGAGCCGCGTGTGGTGCGCTGGCTCCTGATTTTCATCAGCCTACTGTTTGTCGGCACGTTCATTGTCCTGCCGCTGGTGACAGTGTTCACGGAAGCCCTGCGCCAGGGTGTGCGGGCGTACTTTGCGGCACTGGCCGATCCGGATGCGCGGTCGGCGATCGGGTTGACACTCACGGTAGCGGCGATCGCCGTGCCGTTGAACCTGGTATTCGGCGTCGTGGCGGCCTGGGCCATCGCCAAGTTCGAGTTCCGCGGCAAGAGCCTGCTGATCACGCTCATCGATCTGCCGTTCTCGGTCTCGCCGGTGATCTCGGGCCTGATCTACGTCCTGCTGTTCGGCCTGCAGGGCTGGCTGGGGCCCTTCCTGTCGGAGCAGGGCTTCAAGATCATTTTCGCCGTGCCGGGCATTGTGCTGGCCACCATCTTCGTGACCTTCCCGTTCGTGGCGCGCGAGCTGATCCCGCTGATGCAGGAGCAGGGCACCGACGAGGAGGAGGCGGCGCTGGTGCTGGGTGCCTCGGGTTGGCAGACCTTCAGACGCGTCACGCTGCCCAACATTCGCTGGGGCTTGCTCTACGGCGTGCTGCTGTGCAACGCGCGCGCCATGGGGGAATTCGGCGCCGTGTCGGTCGTGTCCGGCCATATCCGTGGCCTGACCAACACCATGCCGCTGCATGTCGAGATCCTCTACAATGAATACAACTTCGTCGCGTCGTTTGCTGTCGCATCGTTGCTGGCGTTGCTGGCGCTGGTCACGCTCTCGGCCAAGAGCGCGATCGAATGGAAGATCGGCCGCGGGTTGAAGGGGCGAGGGCACTGACATGGAGCATTCGCCCGCGATCCACGCGAAAGGCATCGGCAAGCGCTTCGCCAGCTTTGTCGCTTTGCAGAACGTCGACCTCGAGATCCGCGCCGGTGAGCTGCTGGCGCTGCTGGGTCCCTCGGGATCGGGCAAGACCACGCTGCTGCGCATCATCGCCGGACTGGAGTGGCCCGACGAGGGCGACCTGCTGCTCGATGGCGACAGCGCCTTGCGCCGCGGCGTGCGCGAGCGCCACATCGGCTTCGTCTTCCAGCACTACGCCTTGTTCCGCCACATGTCGGTGATGGAGAACGTCGCCTTCGGCCTGCGTGTGATGGCGCGCCAGCGGCGGCCCAGCGATGCCGAGATCCGCAGCCGCGTGCAGAAGCTGCTGGACCTGGTGCAGATCGGCCACCTCGGCGATCGCTATCCCAGCCAGCTCTCGGGTGGCGAGCGCCAGCGCGTGGCGCTGGCCCGCGCGCTGGCGATCGAGCCCTCGGTGCTGCTGCTGGACGAGCCGTTCGGCGCCCTCGATGCCAAGGTGCGCAAGGAGCTGAGGCGCTGGCTGCGCCAGCTGCACGACCGGCTCGCCATGACCACCGTGTTCGTCACCCACGACCAGGAGGAGGCCCTGGAGCTGGCGGATCGCGTCGTCGTGTTGGGCCACGGCAAGATCGAGCAGGTCGGCACACCTGAGGAAGTTTATGGTGCCCCGCGCAATCCCTTTGTCTTCGACTTCCTGGGCCAGGTGAACCGCGTGCGCTGCCAGGTGCGCAGCGGCCGGCCGGTCGTGCCCTACGCCCATGTCGAGCAGCTGAACGGCGACGCCTCGCGCGACGGGCCGGGCACGCTCTATGTGCGCCCGCACGACGTGGTGCTGCAGCGCGATCCCGCCGGACCGGCGACCGTGCGTTTCGTCGGCGTCGTCGGCCCCGTCGTGCGGCTGGAGATCGAGGTCGTGGTCGGCGCGCCGGTGCTGGAAGCCGAGATGCCGCATCACGTCTATGCCGGCTACCGCTTCACCGCCGGCGATCGCGTATCGGTGCGATTCCGAGCGGCGACGCTGTTCTCCGATGTTCCGACCGAACCGCAGATGACGCCCGCCGACCTGTCCCTGATGTCGGCGGATCTGTAGTTTTTTGGGACCGCGCGCGTCCACACGCGCAATCGCTCGCAGCGAAGCGGAGAGCGAAACCGTCGACGATGGCGCGCCGATGCGGGCGTGGACGCCCGCGGTCCGAAAACTACGTCACCCGTGGTCGCACGACGCGGGCCAGCGTAAGCACATCCACGGCGGCAGCGCCGGCGCGCAGCAATGTGCGCGCGCAGGCCTCAACCGTAGCGCCCGTGGTCAGCACGTCGTCGACCAGCAGCACGGTCTTGTCGCGCACCACGGCCTGATGGCGCGTGTTGACGCGAAAAGCGCCGGCGACGTTCAATCGCCGCTCGCGTGAATTGAGATCGGCCTGCGATGGCGTGCGCCGGTGCCGGATCACGAGGTCCGGGACCACGCGCCTGCCGCTTTCGCGGCCGACGGCGCGCGCCAACTCGGCCGACTGGTTGTAGCGCCGCCACAGCAGTCGCCAGCGATGCAGCGGCACTGGCGCGATCACGTCGGCATCGGCCAGCAGCCCGGCGCCGGCCTGTGCCAGCCAGCGGCCGAATGTTGGGGCCGGGTCGAGGCGGTCGGCATGCTTGAACATCAGCACCAGGCGGCGCGACTCATCGTCGTAGCGAAAGACGGCGCGGGCCCGGCGATACCGCGGTCGCTTGGCGAGGCATGCAGCGCACAGCGTTTCCGGTCCTGCGTCGATTTCGAAGGGCAGGCCGCAGCAGGCGCACATCGGTGCGGCGATGAAGGTGACCTTCGACCAGCACGTCGCGCACAATGCGCCCGGTGCATCGACCGGCGCGCTGCAGGACAAGCACTGCGGCGGCAGCAGCACATCCAGCGCTGCCCGGCTGTAGCGCCGCGCGGCACCGGCCAGCGCCAGGCGAACCGGGTTGAGATCCATATGCGTCATGCCACCGGATGATTCCGGCGAATCCGTGGCGCCTTCCCTCCCCACCTCTCCACTGCGTGGGGAGGGAAGGCGCCTCAATACTCCACCTTGAACGTACGCTTGATGTCGTCGATCTGAGACTGGCTCAGCGCCGGCGGTCGCACGTCGCGCAGCATCAGCCACAGCTTCGCGGTCTCTTCCAGCTCCTCCAGGGCGAAGCAAGCGGCCGACACGCTGTCATGCCAGACCAGTGGCCCCAGCCGTTCCAGCAGCACGGCGCGCACCGAGGCGGCGTGCGCCAGCACCAGGTCGGCCACCACCGGATCGCCGGGACGGCGGTAGGGGATCATCGGCACGTGGCCGACCTTCATGACGAAGTAGGGCGTGATCGCCGGCAGCACATCGCTGGGGTTCACGCCGGGCAGCATCGACAGCGCCACAAGGTTGGTCGAATGCGTGTGCACGATGCCGCCGACGTCGGGCCGCGCGCCATAGACCGCGCGATGCAGCAGGATGGTCTTGGAGGCGCGATCGCCCGCGACCTGGTGGCCGTTGCGGTCGAGCTTGGCGAGGCCGGCGGGGTCGAGAAAGCCGAGGCAGGCGTCGGTCGGCGTGATCAGGAAGCCGTCATCGAGCCGGGCGCTGATGTTACCGGCCGATCCGACTGTGTAATTGCGGCGATACAGGCTCTCGCCGATGCGGCAGATCTCATCCCGGATGCGGGTTTCGGACGGCATGGCATTCCCCGTCAGTGTCCCTGCAGACATAGCGGGCGCGCTTTGGGGCTGTCGAGTGGCGGCACGTCGGTCCAGGCGCTAGAAGAGGCCAATGAGCCCGACGGACTCCGTTCCTGACCCGATGCTGGTGTTCGACCGCGACCTGGTGCGGCGGCGGCGCGAGCGCGCGGCCGGTGCCTGGGACGGCTTCCTGAAGCGCGAGATCGCCCAGCGGCTGGTCGAGCGCCTGGACGACGTGCGGCGCGCGTTTCCGCTGGCGGTCGACATCGGCTGCCACGGCGGCGAAGTCGCGGCGGCGCTGCGCCGGTCCGAGGGCACGCTGCGTGGCGGAGTCGAGACCCTAGTGTCGATCGATCTCGCCCAGGGCTTCGCGCACCGTGCCGCGGCTCACGGCCCGGCCCTGGTGGCCGATGAGGAAATGCTGCCGCTGAAGCCGGCCAGTGTCGATCTCGTGCTCAGCGCCATGGCCTTGCATTGGGTCAATGATCTGCCGGGCGCCCTGGTGCAGATCGGCCGGGCGTTGAAGCCCGACGGCCTGTTCCTGGCGGCCCTGCTGGGCGGCGAGACGCTGTGGCAGCTGCGCGGTGCGCTGGCGCAGGCCGAGAGCGACGTGGAGGGTGGGTTGAGCCCGCGTGTCTCGCCGTTTGCCGATCTGCGCGATGCGGCCGGCTTGCTGCAACGCGCCGGCTTCGCCATGCCGGTGGCGGACGCCGAGACCATTGATGTGCGCTATCCCGATGCGCTCGCCCTGATGCGCGATCTGCGGGCCATGGCCGAGAGCAATGCCGTGCGCGGCCGCCGCTCGGGCCTGACCCGGCGCGAGACCCTGGCGCGGGCGGCGGCGATCTATGCCGAGCGCCACGGCGGCGCCGACGGCCGTGTGCCGGCGACCTTCGAGGTGCTCTACCTGCATGGCTGGGCGCCGCACGCAGCCCAACCGCGACCATTACGGCCGGGCGCCGCAACGTCGCGCCTGGCCGATGCGCTGGGAACCATCGAGCGTCCGGCCGGCGAGAAGGCCGGGCACTGAAAAAACCGGCGCGGCGGGAGCCTAGTCAGTACTGGCGCAAAGCCCCATCACGTCCCTATGTTGTCGGGGTGCAACCGCCGCGCCTCATCTTCTCCGACCTCATCACCGAAGCCTTCGGCCACGTGACGGGAAACGTCCGTGCCCTGCTCGATATCGCCCTGGTGCCGACCATCATCAGCGTCGGCCTGTCGCTCGCCGGTCGCCTGCTGAGCGGCGAAAAAATGGAAC
>DATEIF010000548.1:0-3214 GCA_035279205.1 Vineibacter sp. | reverse complement strand
GTAGAAGCCGGGATCGACCCGGTACTTCGTCACCTTCTGCCAGGAATAGTCGAAGATGCCGCGCGACGCCCAGCCGTAGCCGTCGACGGTGTTGCGCTCAAGCAGGGTGTAGACTTCGGGCGGTGCCGAGTTGATGGCGGTGCCGCCCAGCCGCTCGACCAGCGGGCGGTACATCGGCGTCACGCGGATCTTGAGCCCGGTGAAGTCGGGCTTGGTGATTTCCTTGTTCAGGAAGATGTGGGCCTGGTCGTAGTTGTAGAAGCGGGCCAGGAAATGCGTGTTGGCCTTCTCGATATGCAGCTTGTCGACAAAATCCAGGCCGCCGTTGCGGCGCAGCTCGGCCATCGGCACTTCGATCAGCTTCATGGCCTCGGCTTCGGGCAGCACGTTGCCGTAGTAGGCGCCCGACGTGGTGACGATATCGACGACGCCATCCTTGAGATTCTTGCCGACATCGAACAGCGGCATCACCTTGGGCGCGCCGCCCAGGTACTGGATGCGGATCAGGCCCTTGCCCTTCTCGTTCACCTCCTTGACGTACTGCTCGAACTTGCGGGCGTAGGTCGATCCTTCCTGGAACGCCGCGACGCCCTTCAGGACGACCTCCTGCGCCATCGCCGGCACGGCCAGAGCCGCCAGCAGCACACCGCCGAAGAGAGATCGCCGCAGCCTGCAGATCGTTGTCATTGTCTTCTTCCTCCCCCGTCTGGAGACACCAAAGCCTATATCGATTTGCCGGCGATCACCGCCGCCACGTGGGCCAGCTTGGGTCCGACTTCCTGCTCCGCGCGCCGCGGCGAGATTTCGAAGGGCGGGCCACCGCAATTGACCGCCAGGACGACACCGTCGGCCGTCACGATCGGTGCCCCGACACCGATCACGTCGTCTCGCCACTCGCCCGCCGATACGCAGAATCCGCGCCGCTCCAGCGACTCGAACGCACGGTCAAGGCCGCTGCGGATGCCGCGCCATGCGCGGCCGCTCTGCTGTCGCACGCGCTCGAGCAGGCTCCTGCGGTCGGATTCGGGCAGGCCATAGAGATAGGCACGCCCCATGGCGGTGCTCACCAGCGGGATGCGGGCGCCCAGGTCGAAGCGCGCCGGCGTCGCACCGGCATGGCGCACCGTGTCGATGTTGATCATGCTCAGTTGATCGCGCGCGCCCAGCGACACGGGCAGGCGTGTCGCGTCCGCCAGCTCCTGCAGCAGCGGCCGGGCGGCAATCCGGTACGGCATGCCGGCCAGCAACGAGTGGCAGAGCGCCACCACCGCCGCGCCGAGCGTATAGCGGCCCAGCCGTGGCACGTACGCGAGATAGCCCAGCGCGGTCAGCGTCTCGGTCAGGCGCGACACGGTCGGGCGCGGCAGGCCGGTGCGCTCGGCGATCTCCGCGTTGCTGAGCGCACTCTCGCCGGGACGGAAGACCCGCAGGACCAGCAGCCCGCGGGCGAGTCCCTGGACGGCGTAGGCCGCCTCGCCTTCGCGTTGATCCGTCTCAGCCTTGCGCTGAAGAGGGCTGATGCGCGCCATCACATTAATTTCAGAATTTGAAATTGAATTGTCAAGCTGCTGCAATGGCGATCCAGCGTCATGCTTGTCATCCCGAGCGAAGCGAGGGATCTCCTGCGAGCGACGCAGGGTGCGCCATTCGCGGGAGATCCCTCGCTGCGCTCGGGATGACAGTCGCTAAAACCCATAGAGGGCCGCCGGGTTGGTGACGAGGATGCGCCGGCGCAGCGCCGGATCCGGCGCCCAGCGACCGAGAACCTCCAGCGTCTCGCCGGTGCGCATCATGCGCCGGCCGAAATGCACGTGCGGCCAGTCGCTGCCCCACAACAGGCGGTCGGGCGCGGCGGCCAGCAGCGCCTGGGCCATGGGATCGACATCGCTCCAACCGCGATCCTGCGCACTGGCCCGATAGGCGCCGGAGATCTTCACCCAGGTGCGGCCGCCCTTCACCAGATCGAGCATCGCCTTGAATGCCGGATGCTCGATCCCGTCGGCGGCGTTCACGGATGCCATATGGTCGATCACCACCGGCACCGGCAAAGCGGGAAGACGCGACGCCACGTCGAACAGCCGCGCCGGCGTGGTGAGCAGCTGAACGTGCCATCCCATGGGCGCGATCCGCGCCGCCAACGTCTCCAGGGCCTCGAAGCCGACACCGCCACCCACCGATACATTGAGCCGCAGGCCGCGCACGCCGGCATCATGCATGTCGCGCAGCGTCGAGTCGGCCACGTCGGGAAACGCCACGGCGATGCCACGCAGTCGCCGGGGGTGGCTGCGCAGCACCTCCAGCATCAGGCGGTTGTCGGCGCCATGCACGCTCACCTGGACCAACACGCCGCGCGTCAGGCCCAGGCCGTCGAGCATGCGCAGATAGCGGGTCTCGGTGGCGGCCGGCGGCGTGTAGCTGCGGTCGGCCACGAAGGGATATTCGTAGCCATCACCGATGACGTGGGCATGCGCATCGCACGCACCGAACGGCACCGGCCATGACGGCGGCTGCGTGTCGACACGCGGACCGGCACAAGCGGGGGCCGCGTCGGTGGCAAGCGGATGGGCGGGCGCATGGCGGTCCATGGCGTTCTCCCGAACCGACGGTCAGCGCCGTCTTGGCCGCCAGTCAAGCACTGCCGGCGCCCGACCACAAACGCCATGGAACGGCGACAACCGCGGGTGCTACCGTGATCACCGCTCAAGCGACGGAGACCGATGATCCGACAACGTCCATGGGCGGCGATTGCCGCCGCGACTCTGCTCAATCTGCCAATGGGTTCGCTCTATGCCTTCAGCGTGTTGCTGAAGCCGCTGGAACAGTCCCTGGGCGCCACGCGCTCGGAATTGTCGGTCGTGTTCGCGGTCGCCACGATCTGCTTCACGCTGGGCATGAATCTCGCACCGCGGCTGTTTCACGTCGCGCCGGCGCCGGTGCTGATCGCCCTCTGCACCGCGGGCGGCACGGCTGGGCTGGTGCTGGCAGCGACGGCCAGCACCCTGACGCAGCTGGCGGCCGGCTACGGCGTGCTGTTCGGCATCTGCGGTGGCGCCGCCTACATTTTCCTGCAGCAGGGCGTCAACCTGCTGGTGCGCGGCCACCGCGGTCTGGTGAACGGCTACATCGTCAGCCTCTATCCCGCCGGCGCGATGATCGCCGCACCGGCGTTCGGCTGGGCGCTGGCGCACTGGAGCGTGCGCGGGACCATGGGCGG
>DATEIF010000547.1:0-4782 GCA_035279205.1 Vineibacter sp. | reverse complement strand
GCCACCTTCCCCCTCCGGGGGAAGGATCATCGATGCGATTGGTCCGGTCGTAGCGCACGCATTGGACCTTGCGCCAGACCAATTCTCTCTGGCAGGGGAGGCACTGGCATGAGGTGACCCCTCAATTCAGCGGAGGCAAAGGCGTGGCAACGACGATCCGGGCCGTGTGCGGACACGACTGCCCTGATATGTGTTCGCTTCTGGTGCGTGTCGAGAACGGTCGCATCGCGCGCATCACCGGCGATCCCGACCAGCCGTTCACGGCCGGCTTCGCCTGCTCCAAGGTCAATCGCGACGGCGAGCTGGTGCATTCGCCCGAGCGCGTCCAGACGCCGCTGCGCCGCGTCGGTGCCAAGGGCGAGGCCAGGTTCGCGCCCATCACCTGGGACGAGGCGCTCGACGAGATCACCACCCGATGGCGCGGCATCATCGCCGAGTCGGGGCCGCTGGCGCTGCTGGGCTATGCCTACAGCGCCCACCAGGGCCTGATGAACCGCGGCCTGCTCAACGGCCTCTTCTACGCCATGGGCACCAGCCGCCTGCAGGCCGGCACGGTGTGCGACACCTGCTGCGAGGAGGCGTGGAACGCCACGGTCGGGCCGGTCGGCGGCGCCGATCCCGAGTCGGTGGTCGATTCCGACCTGGTGATCTCGTGGGGCGCCGACCTGATGGCGACCAACGTGCACTTCTGGGCCAAGCTCGAGGAGGTACGCAAGAAGGGCGTGCAGCTGATCGTGATCGATCCGCGCCGCAGCCGCACGGCCAAGGGCGCCGACTGGTACCTGCCGATTCGCATCGGCACCGACGCCGCCCTGGCGCTCGGCATCATGCACATCCTGGTGCGCGACAAGCTCGCCGACCGCGCCTATCTCGCGCAGCACACGCTGGGTTTCGATCGCGTCGAGCAGGAGATCCTGCCGCGGTTTGCGCCGGCACGTGTGGCCGAGATCACCGGCTTGTCGCAAGCCGACGTCGAGCGGCTGGCGGCGATGTACGGCAAGGCCAAGGCGCCCTTCATCCGGCTGGGCGAGGGCATGACGCGGCTGGCGCAGGGCGGCCAGGCGCTGCGCGCCGTGGCGTTGCTGCCCGGCGTGAGCGGCGCCTACGGCAGGAAGGGCGGCGGCGCCATGCTGATGACGGCCGCCTCGTGCGATCTCGACTACAACGTGGTGCGCAAACCCTCGGGTCCGGCCAGCACCCGGCTGGTGAACCAGCTGCGGCTGGGCGAGGCGCTCTTGGAGATGAAGGATCCGCCGCTGCGCGGCATCTTCATTGCCGCCAACAACCCGGCCGTCACCTGTCCGGAAGCCGGCAAGGTGCGCCGCGGGCTGCTGCGCAAGGACCTCTTCACCGTGGTCCACGATCCCTTCGTCTCGACCACGGCGCGCTATGCCGACATCGTGCTGCCGGCGGCGACGTACCTCGAGACCGAGGATCTCTATCGCGCCTACGGCGCCTATTACATGCAGTACGGCCAGCGCGCCGTCGAGCCGCAGGGCCAGTCGTGGTCCAACGTGCAGCTGGCGCAGGCGCTGGCCCAGCGCATGGGCCTGCAGGACCCGGTGTTCCGCCAGTCGCAGGCCGAGATGCTGGCGGCGATGGTCAACGGCGGCAGTGGCGCGGCGACCGCTGTCGCGCCCGCCGATCTGCCGACCGCCGGCCCGATCAACATCGCGCCCCGGGGCGGCCAGGAGTTCCGCACGCCCTCGGGCAAGCTCGAGTTCTACTCGCAGGCGCTGGCCGATCATGGCGTGACGCCGATGCCGGATTGGCAGCAGGACGCCGAGGAGGCACGCGACGCGGCGCGCTGGCCGCTGCGGCTGCTGACGGCGCCGGGCTACTTCCAGAGCCATACCGCGTTCTCCGGCGTGTCGTTCCTGCGCAAGCGCGAGGGCGCGCCGTTCTGCATCCTGCACCCCGACGATGCCCAGGCGCGCAGCCTCAAGGACGGCCAGTCGGTGCGCCTGTTCAACGACCGCGCCGAGGTCGGCCTGGTGGTGCGCGTCAGTGACGAGGTGCAGCCCGGCGTCGTGCTGGTGCCGGGCCAGCGGCCCGACAGCGAGGCGGTGTCTGGCACCATCAACATGCTGTGCTCCGACCGCTACACCGACATCGGCGAGGGTGCGACGTACCAAAGCACCTACCTCGACGTAAAGGCCTGGTGATCTCCCTCCCCCACGCAGTGGGGGAGGTGCCCGTTTCGGTGCTTCGACGCTTTGCGTCGAAGCACCTGAGGCGGAGGGGGACCCGAC
The DNA here is from genome assembly GCA_035279205.1 of Vineibacter sp. Lineage (GTDB taxonomy): Bacteria > Pseudomonadota > Alphaproteobacteria > Reyranellales > Reyranellaceae > Vineibacter. Next base: position 2,530 of record DATEIF010000547.1, on the reverse strand, counting down.
GTGGTCTCCATTATCAAGATCCCGTAGTTCCTCCTCCCCACGCAGTGGGGAGGTGCCCCGAAGGGGCGGAGGGGAGACGACGTGGTCTTCGTAACTGAGATCACGTTGGGTCCCCCTCCGCCCTTCGGGCACCTCCCCCAGCTGCGCTTGGGGGAGGGTTCTAATTCCGACCAGATTGTGTCGATGACGTCGTCGAGGCGATGACTGACGTCGTTGTTCCAGAAGCGCAGGACGCGAAAGCCGCGGCGTTCCAGGTAGTCGTCGCGGGCGCGATCGTGCGCGACCTCGCGCTCGGCGTGCTGCGAGCCGTCGAGCTCGATGACGAGGCTTCGTTCGAGGCACGCGAAATCGGCCACGTAGGTGCCGATCGGGACCTGGCGGCGGAAGCGGTAGCCGCCGAGTTGTCGTCGGCGCAGGTGCTTCCAGAGGTGGCGTTCGGCGTCGGTGGAATGGCGACGCAGGTTGCGCGCGAGGAGGGTTTTGGGAGAAGGCATGGGGCATTGTCGCTGGTTGTATGACGTTCAAACAACGTATTAAAAGTTGCATGCATCACCACAGGTCCCCCTCCGCCCTTCGGGCACCTCCCCCAACTGCGTTGGGGGAGGGATCAGGTGCCGATCTTTTCTCGGCGCACCCGAATGCCGGCTTGTTCGCGGTCGAAGGTGTCGGTTGTGATGCCGTCGCTGCGTAAGAGGTGCTTCTGCACCTTTTGCGTGGGGGTCTTGGGCAGCTCGGGGACGATGCGGACGTAGCGCGGCACCATGAAGTGCGCCATGCGTGGGATCAGGAACTGGATCAGGTCGGCCGGGTCGAGAGCCGCGCCGTCGGCCAGGGACACGGCCACCAGCACCTCGTCCTCGGCGAATTCGCTCGCCACCGCCACGGCGGCGGCTTCCTTGACGGCGGGGTGGGCGCAGACCTCGGTCTCGACCTCGAACGAGGAGATGTTCTCGCCGCGCCGGCGGATCGCGTCCTTCATGCGGTCGACGAAGAAGTAGTCGCCGTTGGCGTCCCTGCGAAACGCATCGCCGGTGTGGAACCATCCGTTGCGCCAGGCCCGCACCGTGGCCTCGGGGTTCTTGTAGTAGCCGTGGTTCATCGCCCAGGGACGGTCGGTACGCACGATCAGCTCGCCGGTCTCGCCCGGCGCCACCTCGCAGTCGTTTTCGTCGACGATGCGCACCTCGACGCCGTCGCGCGGCCGGCCGCAGCTGCCCAGCGCCACAGGATTGCGGTCCGACGTCAGCGGCGCCGAGACTTCGGTCATGTTGAAGACCGTGTAGACGTCGCAGCCGAAGCGCCGGCTGAATGCCGCCGCGTCCTCGCACAGCGGCACCATGATGGCGGTGCGCAGGCCATGGTCGCGGTCCTGCGGTGCCGGCGCCTGCTTCACCAGGAACGTCGCCATCACGCCCAGCAGCACCACGGTCGTCGTCTCGGTCTCGCGGATCACGCGCCAGAACGAGGCGGTGTCGAAGGCATCGACGATGGCCAGCGACCCGCCCTTGATCAGCATGGTGTAGACCGGCGCCGTGCCGCCGACATGGAACAGCGGCAGGTTCACCATGTAGCGGTCACCCGCGCCGATGAAGTGAAACGACGCGGTGCCCATCGAATAGAGCTGCAGGTAGGACGACAGCACGCCCTTGGACGGACCGGTGGTGCCCGACGTGTAGATGATGGTCTGGGTGTCCCACGGCGCGATCGGCCGTTCGAGCGGCGGCAGGTCGGTCGTCGCCGGCGCGAGCGCCGATGCGGGATGTGTCTCGATGCCGGGTACCGCCGGCGCAGGGCCGCCCAGGACCACGGCGCGGTTCAGCTTGGCGCGGTCGATGTCGGCCAGCCGCGCGACCAGGTCGGCATGGGCGACGATCAGGCTGGCGTCCGAGTTCTCGACCACATGCGCCAGCAGGCGGCCCTTGTAGGCGAGGTTGATGGGCACATAGACGGCACCCAGCAGGTTGAGCCCGAACCAGACGCGGATCGCATCGGGGCCGTTGGGCAACCAGGACAGCACGTGCTCGCCCTGCTTGACGCCGAGCGCATGCAGGCCGGCGGCGGTGCGGGATGCGATGTCGAGCGTCTGGCGATAGGTCCAGGTGCTGCCGTCGGCGAAACGGATGAAGACCTTGTCGGGAGTCTCGGCGGCGCGGCGCTCGAGCAGCGGCCGCAGCACGCAGTCCTCGGGCGGCGGGACACGCGGGTCATGCCAGGTGGCGGGCATTGGTTCCTCCGTTTGTCTTTCTCCTCCCCACGCAGTGGGGAGGTGCCCCGATACGACGTTTCGACGCGAAGCGTCGAAACGTCGGTGGGCGGAGGGGACGCGACGTGGTTTTTGTTACTGGGACCACGTGGGGTCCCCCTCCGGCCTTCGGCCACCTCCCCCACTGTGTTCAGACCGGGGAGAAGGTGGACAGGTGTTCGGGGACATCGTGGACACGTTGTGGACCTCAGTCGAGGGTTCGGATGTCGACGGAGGCAATGAACTGTGTGCGGAAGAAAGCCTCGAAGAGGCCGTCCTGGTGGGCAG